>JACDCM010000032.1 GCA_013817545.1 Gemmatimonadaceae bacterium
CCGACCTTGTGCGCGCAAGTTGCTGGATCGCCATGCGCCCTGACAGTCGCATCGATCTCGCCAGCATACTCGAGTTCCAGAAATGGGCGCTGGCGCATGGCTACGTGAGTACTCCGGCCAGCGCAGATCAAGTGTGGGACTCGAGTTTCGTCGTATGGGCCGACACGATTCTGAGCCGGCGTACACAATGATTTTATCCTCCCCATAGGGCAAGCCATGCGTCCACCGAACAAAACCATCCTGGCGGTTGCCGCTTCCATTGCGCTAATCCAGCTGGGAGCCGCAATGCCCATGACGACTCATGGCCAGTCCGCGGATTCGACGGCGGATGCCAAAGCGAAAAGGCGTCCAACCACACTGGATGCCGTCGTGGTGTCGGCTACACGAACGAATCAGGCCATTCGTGACGTTCCCGCCAATGTCGTGGTACTTGGCGCCGATATAATCGCGACGTCCGCGGCCAAGACGGTATCCGATCTCCTTCGCATCATTCCCGGGTACACGATGAAGGACTTTCAGAGCACGCTCGTGTCGCATCCGTCACGTCAGGCGCCGGCCCTGCGCGGCCTCGGCGGGACGTCCGCGAGCCGAACCCTGGTTTTGCTGGATGGTATTCCAATAAACGAACCCTTCGCTGGCTGGATGCACTGGTCGCGTATACCACTCGCGTTCGTACGGCAGGCCGAAGTAGTGCGCGGCGGAGGATCGGTGGTCTGGGGCGACCGGGCCCTCGGCGGCGTCATCAATCTCATCACGGCGGAGCCACGCGCAAATTCACTCTCGCTCACCGCGGCGGGCGGGAGCTTTTCAACCGTACGTACAAGTGCGGTCGCGACAGTGCGCCGCGATCGCCTTGGCCTTCTCCTGGCCGGCGACTACTCGGAGACCGACGGCTATCTCACGGTGCGCCCCAATCTCCGGAGCGCGATAGATACGAAAGCGGACTCTCGCGCCAAGGTGTTTTATGGCAAGGCGCTATACGACGTGACCCCGCTCCTGCAGCTCCATCTGGGGGGCAGCTATCTCGACGACTACCGGCACAACGGTACCGTGTTGCGCGATGATGCCACGACCATCGGCGACGTGCGCGGCGGATTAAGACTGGTGACGCGCGATGGAAGCGTCTGGACCGCCAACGCATACACGAGCAGGCAGAACTTCACGCAGCTTTTCACCAGCGAGTCAGCCGATCGCAGCACCGAGACTCCATCGCTGGATCAGTTCGATGTTCCCGCCACTGCGCACGGGGCACAGATCCAGTGGTCCAGGCAGGCACTCGGCCGCCATCAACTCTCGGCGGGAGGAGACCTCTCGTTCGTGGACGGCGAAGTGAACGAGGACTTCAATTACCAGCAGGGCAAGTTCATACGCCGCCGCCACGTAGCCGGCCAGCAGATGCTCACCGGGGGTTACATCGAGGATGCGCTCACCTTGAGCGAACGGTGGCGGCTGCTGGCAAGCGTCCGCTATGACTCCTGGCAGAACCGCAGCGCCATTCGAACAGAGCGCGACATCATTGCAGACCGCCTCTTGCTCGACACATCGTACGCCAGGACAACCAGTTCCAGAGTAAGCTCGAGCCTGGGCGTCAGGCACCAGACGTCCAGCGCGCTGTCATTCCGTGGAAGTGCGTACAGCTCGTTCCGCGCTCCAACATTGAACGAGCTGTACAAGCCCTTCCGCGAGCCCGGCAATGTCCTCGTCGAAGGCAACCCGAAGCTCAGTCCCGAGCGTCTGCTGGGAGTAGACCTCGGAGCCGACTACGCCTTCAGTCCCGCGATGCTCATTCGAGCCACCGGGTTCTGGAACCGGGTTCACGATCCAATTCTCGATGTGACGGTAGAGTTGGCCGGATCCACTGGAAGGCAGATCGCACCATGCGGCTTCGTTCCGGCTGGCGGCGTGTGCCGCAACCGCAGGAATCTCGATGAGTTCCGCACACTCGGCGTGGAGGCGGAGATCGAGGCGCGTCCGCATCGCTTCTGGACGCTCCGCGGTAGCTACCTGTGGAATCCTACAAAGATAACCAAAGCCGAGGCACAGCCCGCGCTGGTGGGGAAGGTGGCGCGCGGAACCGCGAAGCAGCAGTACATGGCGATGGCCGCTTTTGACAATCCCGATCTGCTCGACTTCAACGTTACAACACGGTATGTCGGCTCCCGATTCGAGGACGATCTCAGCGTACTGGGCATCGAGCTGTTCTACGTTACGGACATCAAGGTTGGTCGCCGGCTTGTCCGCAGAACGCATGCGTTCGTTTCGGTTGAGAACGTGTTCGATAGGGAATACACCGTCACGCGAGCATCCAACGGATTCGAGAGAGTCGGGGGACCACGCTTCATCGAGGGTGGAGTGCAGGTGCGCTTTTGATGCTTGCTCCGCAGGCGATTGATGCCCAGGGCCACCGCACCATGACCAACGCGGAATCAATTGGCATCCGCTGCGAGGCGGTGGGAAGTGTTTATCACACCCGTAGCGGTGCAATCCGCGCACTGGAGGACGTTTCGTTCAGCGCGCACGGTCACGAGTTGGTCAGCATTGTGGGGCCGAGCGGTTGTGGAAAATCGACTCTGCTGCGAATCATCGCGGGACTGCAGCAGCCGACGATGGGCCGCGTTCTGTACGAAGACGGACTCGGAAAAAAAGGACGGCCGCGGAGTGGCCTCGTCTTTCAGGAGTACGGCACCTTCCCGTGGATGTCCGTTCTGGATAACATCGCCTTCGGCTTGGAAATGGAGGGGGTGAATCGGGAGGAGCGCCGCGCCCGCGCGATGGACTTCGCCGAGCGGCTGGGCCTTGGCTCCTTTGTACATCACTACCCTCGCGACCTGTCCGTTGGCATGCGACAGCGTGTCGACATAGGTAGAGCATTCGTATCTGAAGCGTCGGTTCTTCTGATGGATGAGCCCTTCGGATCCCTGGACGCTCAGACCAGGTGGGTATTGCAGGCGGAGCTTCTGCGCATCTGGCAAGCGAGCCGCAAGCTCGTCGTTTTCATCACGCACGACATCGAGGAAGCCGTCCTGCTCGCGGACCGCGTTCTCGTCATGAGCGGCCGGCCCGGGATGATCCGTGAGGAGATTCCCGTGCCAATCGCTCGACCGCGGGACATCCCCCGCGACCAACAGTGTGTTCGGGATATCACGTGGCGCATCTGGCGACTCCTGGAGAAAGAAGTCCGCATCGGATTGTCGATCCGTTAGTAGACACCCCGCCTCCGCCCCTCAGCGAGATCCGCGGCCGGCTGATAGCCGCCCTGCTCGCCCTGGCGCTGATCGGCGTCTGGGAGGTGCTCGCACGCACTCACCTGATCTCGGGGACCTTTCTGCCGGCACCATCGGTCATCCTGCGAACATTGGCTGACGGTGTGCTATCGGGCGAGATGCTTCGTGCTCTGCGTGTCACGCTGCTGCGAGTTCTTGGAGGTCTGGTACTTGGTGGAAGCGCGGGCCTCGTGCTCGGCTTGGCAATGGGGTCGTCGCGCTCCATCCGCCTCGTAGCCGATCCCGTAATTGCAGCGCTGCACCCCGTACCCAAGCTCGCCCTCCTGCCGCTATTCATGGTGTTCTTTGGGCTGGGCGAGAGCTCCAAGATCATTGTAGTGGCCGCGGCGGCGTTCTTCCCGATGCTACTCAGCGCGATGGCGGGTGTGCGACAGATAAACCAGGTGCATTTCGACGTGGCTCGAAGCTACGGTGCTTCCCGCCGGCAGATGCTCACGCGAGTCGTGCTTCCAGGCAGCCTGCCCATGGTGCTGATGGGAACGCGTCTGGCAGCAAACGTCGCGTTTCTTTCCGCGATCGCGGTCGAGATGGTATCGGCCAGCACTGGATTGGGCGCACAGCTCTGGTTCTCGTGGCAAGTTCTGCGCGTCGACTTGCTCTTTGCCACAATCACTGTGATTGCACTTCTGGGAGTCGGACTGAGTGCGGTCCTCCGCGGCCTGGCCAGACGCGGGGCGCCCTGGCTGGACGAGCGCGAGATCACGATATGAAAGCATCTCGCTGCGAATTCTTCGACACTGGAGTTGCGGCTCGCTGTCGACACAGAGGGCTGGGTACTAGTCGTACGTACACGACTTCTTCCACTCCGCCTGGCAGGGAGCGACTGCGTTTGCGCGTCCGAACGCAGAGGCCATCCGATTTGCGCACCCAGAAGTCGACGGAGGCGTTCCCCGAAGCAATCGCGATTCGCCAGCAGTCGAAGGCGCCGCCAGGTACGGTGATGCGCTCCTCGCCAACAACGCGCAGGGCGACCAGGAAGTACACGTCATTTTGCACGACAGCCCAACCGACAATGGACAGTGTGCCGCGCCAACCCGCGACGAGATCGACGGTTTCGAGGAAAAAGGGCGCCAATGCTTCCGATGGCAGATACGGACCGGACTCCGGCGGCAGACGTCTCCGGACGGCCCTTCCGAACGTCCGGTCCGTGTGCATCCAGCCGAGTTCGCTGTCTTCGGCGAATTGCTGCCTCACTACGATCTCAGCATAGCGCAGGTACGGGCGAACTCGCGAGACACGGCCGATGGGGCGCAGGTTGTCGCGCTCCACAAAAATCGTATCCAGCTCTACGGTCGAATCGGTCCAGGATTGCGCCAACCGCCAGGCCTGCCGGCCGTCGTAAGTCGCCGCGGCGATGTCGACGACGCCTCGCGAGGTGGTCCTTGATCGGCCAGTGTTCGATAGTGCGTGCATTGGGCGCGATACTGGACGCATTCCCGGCAACGCCAGCCTGCCTGGTTGCGTGCAAGTACACGACAGCCGATGCAGCCGCCAACGCAACGAACAGCAGCGGGCCTCCGACGGACGCAACGGACACGGATCTCCTGGTGAGAGGAGCATCCGCCGGCAAAATGAAGCGCTCTCGGGCCGCACGTTCCGCCGTAACACGTTCGTACAGTCCATTTGGCGGCTGTATTGCGGGCAGACTGACTGAAGCAGCTCGAAGCTCGCGCATGAACGCGATCGCGGAGCGGCAATCCGGGCAGCGCGACAGATGCTTTGTCATGCGATCGTTCCGGCTCGTGAAGCTCACCGTCTGCATAACGCTTGAGCGAGACGTCAGTGGGATGCGGGGCAAACAGGGAAGGCACTTTCATGCGACCTCTCGCAAGTGGTGACGCAGCGACTTGATGGCGCGGCATAATCGAACCTCTGACGCACCAGCTGAAATGCCGAGAAGGCTGCCCACTTCCACGTGCGAGTATCCCTCTATCTCCTTCAACACGAAGACCGCGCGCAGCGAGTCGGGGAGAGCGGCAATGCCCCGCTCGAGGGTGACGTGCGCACTGACCTTGTCCGCATGCGAGTTGCGGAATGGCTCTGGCGCATCTTCGTATGCAACCTCACGGCGACGCTGATGAGCGCGTTGACGAGTAAGCACGAGGCGTACAGTCACGCGCTTGAGCCACGACTCGAGGCTACCTCGCTCCTCGTATCGCTTGAGTGCGTCCGGCAGGCCTAGGAAAATGTCCCTAGAGCCTAGATCAGAGCCTCGAAATCGAGAGCGGAAGCTGGCCCGCGACGTGGCCAATTGACAAGCTGTTACGCAGAGCAACGCAGCGTGGCTTAGCGGACTTCACGCTGGGCGGGAAGAACTTGAGACGGCCTGCGCCCAGCACAGGGTGTTCACGAGTTTGAGGTGCTCGACGCGAACGCATGGCACCGCAAGCAGCTTCGGCGACGCGAAGATCACCGACAGACATCGAGCGCGTGAGATCGCGACATTGAGCCGGTTCCGCGAGAACAGGAATTCAATCCCGCGCGCGATGTCGTTGCCACTGGAGGATGCCATCGAGATGAGCACCACCGCGGCCTCCTGTCCCTGGAACTTATCCACCGTGCCGACACGTGCGCCCAAGGGCAGTGTCTCCTTGAGCAGGTTGACCTGCATGTTGTAGGGACTCACCACGAGGATGTCGTCAGCGGTGATCGGCTTCGTCTCCCCGTCGCAGTTCATCCACTTCTGGGTCAGCAGCTCGCGGTAGACTGCGTCGAGCTGCTCGGCTTCCTCGTAACTCCGCTGCGAGCAGTCGTCGTGCTCGACACCGATGAATCGCAATCCGGTCGGCGCGAGCGCCCCGTTCGCATCACTGGACAGCACCAGCTTCTGCGTCGCCATCTTCGGCACCGACTCCAAACGGCCATCATAGAACGCCTCGGAGACAAAGCCGCAGAGGTCCGGATGCATCCGCCAGGTCTTCGACAGGAAGATGCCGCGGTCGGGCGGGACGGTCTGCCGGTCCTGCATTAGGTGATCCAGCGTCGAGACGCCGCTCCCCCCGGGATGCGCGCCTTTGGATGGCTGCGAGAGTTGCATCTGGTCACCGACGAGGACGATGTTCCGCGCGACGACACCGGTTGCGACCGCATTCGCGAGACTCATCTGTCCCGCCTCATCGACGAAGAGGTAGTCGAGCTTGCGGTCGAGCTCCTCACGTGAGAAGAGCCACGCGGTCCCGCCAATGAGCTGATACTCGTCCCAGCTATCGGGGTGCTCGAATACGTCCTCGATCAGCGAACCGCCGAGCGCGTCTTCCTTCTCGGAGCACTTCTTTCCGCCGCGGAACGTGACGCCCTCTTTCCTCGCGACATCTTCGATCTGCTCGAGCAGGTTGTTGATGGCCTTGTGCGAGAGCGCCGTCACGCCGACACGCTTGCCCGCCCGCAGCAGCGACACGATCGCGTGCGCGGAGGTGAACGTCTTGCCGCTGCCGGGCGGACCCTGGATGACGAGATGGGTGCCGTTCATTCGCGCGACGGCGTCGATGGTACCGGCGAGCAGATCCTCTTCGGTCGTGAGAATCTTCCCGCCCTTGAGCGCCGGCTTTTCGCGATGGAGAATGCTGGTGATCGCGGCGTAGTCGCTCGCGCGCCCGGCGGCGACCGCCTCCGCGTACCGCATGATCGCGTTGCGCTGCGTCGTATCGTCGCGCGGCCCAGGCGGAATGAGGGCGAACTCGACGTCGAGCGGCCGGCGCGACGGGCCAACCTTGAGCTCGAGGAACTGCTCGTCTTCGTTCAGCGTGATGATCTCCAGCGGTTCTCCGGTGTCATGTCGGACCGCGGTATCACCGTCGCAGAGCTTCGTTTCCTGCTCGGGGAAGCGAAGCGTCCAGACGCGCGATCTCTTCTCCGGTCGATCAGGAATCGACGTGTCCACCATGAGACCACCGATGCAGTTCACGTCGTCAATGAGCTTCTCCATGCTCATCCCGCGACGGTCGAAGAAGTGCCACCACTCGCTGCGCGCTTCTCGCCGGTGGTACTCGAGAAGGTGGCCGAGCAGCTCGCGGAAGCGCTGTTCCTCTTCGTGGTCGCCGGCGCCGAGCATGAGCTTCTCGCGCAGCGCGATGATCGCGGCGTCGGCCTCGCGGCGCTTGAGCTCGCGCTCCTTCTCCTTCTGGGTCTCGGCGGCGCTCGCTTCCTTCGCCGGGTCGAACCACTCCGACTCGGCGGGACGCAGCGTCAGCAGCCAGTCGCGGCACAACCGGGTGGATTCGCAATCGAACTTATTGTACTCGCGAATCTCATCCAGAATCTTCTGGTCGCGCACCTCCAGCCATGTCTCGAACGCGACGATGCTGTCGCCGCCTTCCTTGATCGCCTGCGTGCGCTCGGGCGCGAAGAATGTCTCGAGGTTCTTGAGCGAGTACCTCGGCTCCGACGTTTGAATCGCCTCTCGAACCACCTTGTACAGGTCGACAAGCTTCCGGTCGCGCAGCAGGTCGTCCACCTGGTTCTCGCGCGTGCCGTGCTCCTGCGCGAGCCGCTTGATCGTGTCCACCTGCTTCTTCGACGACCCGTACTGGAGCGCGAGCCGGCGCAGCGCCGTCTCTTCGTACGAGGCGTAGTGGTAGATGTAGGCGTCCGGGTAGCGCGCGAGCCGCTTGACCATGAAATCGACCGCGTCCTCGAAGGCCTTCATCTCGGACGCGCGGTCGTGCGCCCAGAACGCGGTGAACTGATCGACGCCGTTGTCCTGGTAGTGAAAGCCGAAGAGGTATTCGAGCCCGCCCTGCGACGAGTAGATCGGATCGCCTTCCATGTCGAAGAAGAGATCACCCTCGTTCGGCTGGGGCATGCGCTCGAACCCCTTGAACTTCTGCGGTGGGATGAGCTCGCAGCGGTTCTCGCCGGTTGTGCGCTTGTGATACTGGAGTTGCGCCTGCGTTCGGATGCGTTTCAGCGTTTCGGGGCGGAGTCCCTTGATCACGGGGTCGTCGCCCGCCTTACTGAGCGCTTGGAGCGTCGTGATTCCGGCTTCGACGAGCTTCGCGCGCTGGACGCGATCAAGCCGCGCGACCAGGCTCAGGTGGTCGAGGTCTTCCCACTCGGTGGTGCATCGTTCATCCCACCGGCAGAGCTCGCAGTGGCCACACGGCTCGGCCACCGTGTCGCGTTCGTCGGCCGAGGCGAATGACAGGAAGCGTTCGCAGGCCGCGTCGCAATAGTAGCGGTAGTCGTCGACGCGAAGGTTGATCGTGCTGTCGTCGCCGAGGATTACCTGGGCGTATCTGGGCATCACGCCCTGTACGTCCTTCACCAGTTGCGAGTACATGCAGAGCTGGAGGACATGCTTGGGCTTCGCAATGCGCGCGAGCTTCGTGTCGGCGACTTCGTACGACCACGGGCCGAGGTCCGAAGGCGTGTGGACGCGCATGAGGAAGTCGGAGTAGCCGTGCCACGGGGAGTTATAGAGCGTGCCCTGATAGATGACGTCTGCGCCGTCGCGCATGGCGGCAATGGTGGCCGCGATGCGTTCTGCTTCGGGGAGGTCGACGTCGATCTCGACCACCGAAGTGCCCGGCCTGGCTCGAAGCTGCTCGAGGTAGCGCCGCTCGTGCTTGATGCCCTTGTCCTTCAACAGATCGAGGTACGCGTCCTCGGTGTCCACACCAGCCGGCAGCTCGCCCGACAGCGCCAGCACGTCGAGTGCGGTGCTGTGGGTGCAGCCGAGGAAGGTGAGGAGGTCCTTGGCCGAGTAAAGCGGGGAGCCGTCGAGCTTTCTCATGGTGTTGGTGGTGCTCTCGTCCAGTTCGGGGTCTCACAAACTGGGGTGTGCCTCTGACAATGCAACAGGGGAATGAGGCGGGATTAGGAACCACCAATCACCCTCTCTAGTCGTGCTCCTGGCCGTTTACCGGTCGAGAGCTACAATCGTCGGAATGTCGGATCGCGCCTCGAGTGGCTGGGATTCCAATTTCGCGGAGTTTCGCGAAGCGGCGCCGAGGCGCATCTAGGAGCGTCTGCGCGCCTTCCTCCCGGACGCCAGCCTTGAACAAATCCGTGCGTGGGATGACGCGATCCCGCCGCTGCAATCGGAAGTCTCGACCATTCTTATCCGGAATGAGTTGGCGCGGGACTACTCGGCGATCCTCGAGTACGAAATGCCGATGGAGTCGCGGTGTGCAGATGTCGTGCTGCTGGTTGGAGTGGGAGTCATGGTCATTGAGCTAAAGGGCAAGCTCTATCCCTCTCAGGCTGACCTCGACCAGGCCGTCGCGTATGCACGGGATCTTCGCAACTATCATCGCGAGTGCAACAGCCGCGACGTGACCGCGGTGCTCGTGCCCACGCGCATGAGGGGCTACCAGCAGATGGTGGATGGTGTGCACGTTACGGGACCGGACGCGTTGGCGGGATTGATCGCGCGGGTTGCCTTCACGTCTACACGCACCGGAACGTCGCAAGTATTTCTCATCGGTGCGAATGGCGGTCAGGCGATGCAGCTTACGCACGAGGCGAGTGGTGCATTCACACCGACATGGAGGACGGACCGCCGTAACCTTCTGTACGTTTCCATAGCTCAATTCCCAAGGCTCATGCTGATTCCGTCTGCGGGTGGAGATCCATCACTTTTCGCCTCGGACGACCGCGGGCTGCGCGACCCTGCTTGCGCCATGAACGCGTGCATTGCCGTCGCCGGACCGGGAGACGCGAACAGTGACATCGTTTCCACTAGCAGCGCCGGTGGCACTATCCGGGTCGTGCTGGGCAGAGCGCCGAACGATCGGCAACCAGCGTTTCTGGTGCCCTGACCGCAGGCGCTCCTCACAAGTCACGCGTGGGACCGGGTCTCAGGACGTGGCCGCGCTACGGAGCGTGATTCTTAACGCTTTCTAATCCAATTGAGCAAGCGAGCGCTCGCATGCCCAAGCAGGAGCGCTGGTTACAGAGGCAGCGCGGCGTCGTCCTCAGAGTATGACGAACCAGTGTAGCTGATGCAGATCATTCTCGCCGACGACAGCGAAGTCACGCGCCGAGTGCTATCGGCCTGCCTTAATCGTGCGGGTCACGAAGTGGTCGCGGTTCCTGATGGAGAGGCCGCGTGGGTTGCCTTCGAGCGATACCGCCCCCCAATGGTGATCCTGGACTGGCAGATGCCCGGACTGGATGGCCTCGACGTCTGCCGGCTGATTCGTCAGAACCCGGACGGCATCGATGTCTTCGTCCTCATGGTCACCGGGCGCGATGCCACCAGCCATCTCGCCGATGCGCTCGCCGCTGGCGTCGATGACTATCTGGCAAAGCCGGTAACACCCGAGCATCTCGCGGCACGCGTACGCATAGCCGAGGGACGCATCGCCCAGACCACTGCTCGCCGCCGTGCCGAGGATGCACTGGCGAAAGCGCAGTGGCTCGCCGGGATCGGCCACACTGCGCTTGCGCTCCAGCATGAGATCAACAACCCGCTCACCTCACTGCTCACCCATGCGCAACTGCTCGCGGAAGACCCCGAGACGACACAGGGAGTCCGCGATCAGGTCGCGACGATGCTGAGCCAGGTTCGCCGTATTGCCGAGGTCGTGCGAAAGCTCAAGCAGCTCGAGGAGCCGAAAGCGGTCGAATATCTAGGCTCATCCCGTATGCTCGACCTCTCCACCGCGCTCACGATATAACGCTCGCCGGCATCCCGGATCATACAGGACAATGTTGCATCTGAACGTCACACATAGCACGGCTATCGTTGCCGTCTCAATCGGCATCGCGTTCCTCGCGTCGTACGCCGCGCTTGACCTCGCGGGCCGCATCACCGCCGCTCGTGGTCGCGTGCGCCTTGCGTGGCTGTTGGGAGGATCCATCACCATGGGCGTGGGGATCTGGAGCATGCACGGTGTCGCCATGCTCGCATTGAAGCTTCCCGTGGAGGTTCGTTACGACTCGCGCCTTGTTCTGATCTCGGTGCTGCTCGCGATTGCCGCCTCGTCCGTCGCGCTGTCGTTCGCTTCGCGGCCGCGACTCGATTATCCAAGGCTCGGTGTTGCAGGAATGTTCATGGGCATTGCAGTGGCGGGAATGCACTATATCGGCATGGCATCTATGCGAATGCTGGCGGTCACTGTCTACTCTCCGGTGGTCGTCGGCCTGTCGGTCGGTATCGCAGTCACGGCATCGTGTGCGGCACTGTGGATGGCGTTTACGCTACGGGAGAACGACGCGCGATCGATAAGCGTAAGGCGCATTGGTGCCGCGGTGATCATGGGACTCGCGATCGCCGGCATGCATTACACGGGAATGCACGCTGCGCATTTCGTTGCGTCGGCGCAGATGGTGCGCGACACCGGATTCCTGCTGGCGTCGCACACGATGTTCGAGGTAACGACTTTGACCACCATTCTCGTGCTCGGGGTCGCGCTAATCGGGCTGGTGTTCGACCGCCGGATGTATGCGCAGGCCGTCCACCTGAAAACGTTGGCCGCTGCCGAAGTTGCGTTGCGCGCAAGCGATGAGCGATACCAGCTGGCGTTCCGCGCAACGAACGACATCATCTGGGACTGGAATCTGATCACCGGGGAGATGTTGCTCAACGACGTTCGCGAGCAAATGTTCGGCGCGGAGAGCGGCGGATCGGGGCAGATGATATCCCGGACAGTCGACTGGTCTTTCAGCCTGATTCACCCTGAGGACGTCGGTCGCGTACGCGCGACGATCGAGACGTTGCGTGAGGGTGAAGCAAGCATGTGGTCAGAGGAGTATCGCACTCGACGCCACGATGGGTCATATGCGACGGTGGTAAACCGGGCGCACATAGTTCGGTCGCCGGATGGAAAAGCCATCCGCGCCATCGGTGCGATGATGGACATATCCGATCGAAAGCTTGCCGAGCAAGCGTTGCAGGACGCTCGTGACGCAGCCCAGACCGCGAACCGAGCCAAGAGCGAGTTCCTCGCGAACATGAGCCATGAGATTCGCACTCCGATGAACGGCGTGATGGGAATGGTTGGCTTGGCGCTCGACACCGAGCTATCCGCGGAGCAGCGTGAGTATCTCCAGGTCGCGCAGTCATCAGCCGAGTCTCTTCTGACGGTCATCAACGACATACTGGACTTCTCGAAGATCGAAGCAGGGAAGCTCGAGCTGTCCCCAGAGACCTTTCGCCTCCGCGACGCGCTGGGCGACACAGTTCGCACTCTCGCGCTTCGCGCTGACCAGAAGGGACTGGAGCTCGCGATCAACGTCATGCCGGATGTGCCCGAGTCGCTGTTTGGCGACGTCAACCGTATTCGGCAGGTTGTGGTCAATCTCGTCGGCAACGCAATAAAGTTCACCACGCTGGGAGAGGTGGTGGTGACGGTCGATACTGTGCCGCACGAGCATGGACCTGTTCCAATCGAGGCGGCACCCGGAGACGTAACCGTTCACGTCGCAGTCACAGACACCGGAATCGGCATCCCGCACGACAAACACCGTCTCATCTTCGAGGCATTCACCCAAGCCGACTCCTCCACGACGCGGCATTACGGCGGTACGGGTCTTGGCCTTTCCATTTCGGCCCAGCTCGTTGAGCTAATGGGCGGGCGGATCTGGGTGGAGAGCACTCCCGGTGAAGGAAGCACATTTCACTTCACGTTGCGACTCAATCGCCGCACCGGAGTACTCGGCACGACGACCCTCGGACGACGCGCGGTGCTCGCCGGCATGTCGGTGCTGATTGTCGACGACAATGCGACGAACCGGCGAATTCTGGAACAGACGGTGCGCGGATGGGAAATGCTTCCCACGCTTGTGCCAGGCGGCGCGGAGGCGCTGGCTGCCCTCGAAGCCGCTCAGCGCGCCGGACACCCATTCCAGCTGGTACTGCTCGATGCGCAGATGCCCACGATGGATGGTTTTGGCGTCGCGGAAGCAATCAGCCGCCGCACGGAGCTCGTGGGCGCAACTGTAATGATGCTCAGCTCGTCAGGGCAGCATAGCGACGTTGCCAGGTGCACTGAGGTCGGTATCGCCTCGTATCTGACGAAACCGGTGAAGTCGTCACACCTGCTCGATGCGATCCTTTCGGTCATTGAGACAACGCCCTCAGCCGACCTCCGCGACACACGGTCAGCGGAGTCTGTGCCTGCCCCTTCCAGACCGAGCCTGAAAATCCTTCTCGCCGAAGACAATCTCGTGAACCAGATGCTCACGGTCGGCCTTCTCAGCAAACGTGGTCATAGCACGACAATCGCTTCGAATGGCTTGCTGGCAGTAGAGGCATTTTCGCTCGAAACTTTCGACGTGATCCTCATGGACGTGCAGATGCCGGAGATGGGCGGCTTCGAAGCGACTGCAGCCATTCGGGAGCGCGAGCGCAGCACCGCCGCTCATATCCCGATCATCGCGATGACTGCGCGTGCCATGAGCGGCGACCGCGAGCAGTGTCTGGCCGCTGGGATGGATGCCTACATTGCGAAACCGATTCGGCCATCCGAGTTGATTGCGCTCGTGGAGGCGTACGGTTACGAAAGGATGGAGCCGGCGCCTGCGCCGATGTTGAGCGATCACGCCCATCGCGATCTTTCAGTGCTCGATGAAACTGCGCTTCTCGCCCTGGTTGGCGGTGATGAGCAGCTGATGCAAGAGATCGTGACTCTCTTCCTCGATGAGTACCCACGCATCCTGCGCTCTATTCAGGCATCGTCTGCCCGCGGCGACGTAAGCGCGTTGCAGTTCAGCGCCCACGCCCTCAAGGGGTCCGTGGGCAACATGGCTGCAGCGCGCGCCTACGAGGCCGCGATCAAGCTCGACGCGGTCGCCTGCACCGGGCAGCTACCAGCGGCCAGGGAAGCTGTCGCGGCGCTGGAGAGTGAGCTCGCGCGGCTAGAGGATGCACTCACAGGAATCGCACGGAAGGAATTCCGACCGAATTACGACGTGTCTGCCGTTGACGACGCTATCCTGCTTTCAGATCTCGATGCTCTCGTGTCTGCGCACTGACGCCGCCTACGCCGTGCCAGTCCTCCTGGCCTTTACATTGGAATCAACACCTGATCGATCACATGGATCACGCCGTTGGTCGCCACGATGTCGGTGGACGTGACGTTCGCCTTGTTCACCGTGAATTCTCCGTTCGTGAAAAGACGATAGCAGACAGAGCGCAGGTGCGAACATCGAGCGAGCAGCGACTCGGCGCCGACCAACTTTTAGAATCGGATCCTGGCTGGTGCCCGCGTTGGCGATGACTATTGGTTACACCGCGATCCCTCGGAATCGCGGCGTTCGGGGGGTGGCTTTGGCGCTGCGGCATCAGCGATATTTCCGCCTGGTCGATTTCAACCAGCTTACGCATCCGCCCTCGCATCGAGCCGCATCAGCGCATTCGGCTCTGGCAGCTCAACCGGGCACCTTTGCCCTTCCTATGGTATTGGCATCCGTTCCGAACCAGAGCTCGTTGGCAGGTTTGTGAAAGACCATGTGGCGCACCGACCCGCCTCCGCTCTTGATTTCCGTCACGCTGAAGAACTCGCGCGTTTTCGGATCGAATCCGACGAGCCGGTTCGGCTGGACGCCGGTCTCCGCGAACCATATCCGATCGCGGCCATCGATCGCCATGGCGTAGGGAAGTGATCGCGCGCCGCTGGGCGCTGCCCACTCCTCCGACTTGCCCGTGGCTGGGTCGAGCCTGCCGAGGAATCCACGAGCGTAGTCTACGTACCACACCATCTTGTCGGAAGTAATGCCAATTCGACGCGTCCGGCTGTCGGCATTGGGAAGGGCGATCTCCCTGAGACGCATGTTGGCGTCGACTGTCGCGATCTTGTTGGTTCCGAATTCATTGAACCAGGGACGGTTCTTCGCGTCGATGACGATGCCGTAGGGGCGGGCATCCGGAGTCGGTACGCGCACCAGCTCCACTTTGCCGGTCCTTGTTGCGAGCTTGCCGACGAAGTTGCCTCCTTGCACCGTGAACCAGATGTCTCCCTGCTGATCGAAGACCAGCGTATGCGGGTCTCGGGCTGCCGACTCGGGCATGGTGTACTTCCGGATGGACCCATCGCGCGGATCCAGCCGTCCGATGTGCGCCTTGCGATTTCCCGCATACCAAACGAATCCTGCACCGTCGACAATCAGGTTGTGAGGGCCTGCGCCGGGTTCGAGCTCGTAACGCTTGAATTCTCCGGTCTTCGGCAGGAGATAAGCGACGTAGTGGCCGCGCTGTCCCACAAACCAGATCCGCCCCTGGCCATCAACGTAAGGATCGCGAGGTCCGCTGTTCTCCCACGGCACCTTCCATTCAGTGATCTCCACGGGGGCCACGCGTGGGACGGTGACGGCGAACGGGAATGACAGCGAGGCGATTGCAAGTACGCTGGTCGATCGCATGGCAAACCTATCCTGATAGTTGGCGGGAGTGATTAGGGGGCCTTCTTCCATCATCGCGGCAGGCGGAGCGTCACGCAAGGCCGCGTTACCCAATTCACGGCGCAATAGTCTTATCCGGAGAGCGGCCGATGCAGTACTGGCCATCTCCCCCCGTACACAGCTCCGGAGCCGTTATGACGCTAGGCCAGTTCATTCGCAAACAATTCGTCGACGTCATTCAGTGGACAGAGCCGGAAAACGGTATTCTGTCATACCGGTTCCCCATGCGTGACATGGAGATCCAGCTTGGCGCCCAGCTCACGGTGCGAGAGTCGCAGGCCGCACTCTTCGTTGACGAAGGGCGCATCGCCGACGTCTTCGCTCCGGGACGCCATCGCCTCGACACCGAGAACCTGCCCCTGCTTACAAATCTCATGCACTGGGACAAGTTCTTCGAGTCTCCGTTCAAGAGTGACGTTTACTTCCTCTCTACGCGTCTTCAACTGAACCAGCGTTGGGGAACGTCGAATCCAATTACAGTACGCGATTCCGACTTCGGTATCGTGCGCCTGCGCGCTTTTGGCACGTATAGCTACCGCATAATGGACCCGGCCCGTTTTCACACAGCTGTGAGCGGAACACGGGAAGTTTTTCTCACCGTGAATCTGGAGGGTCAGTTGCGTAGCCTGGCCGTCGCCCGAATGACCGACGTGTTCGCATCGAGCGGTATCGCGTTCGTCGACATGGCCAGCAACCAGATCGAGCTAAGTGAGCGGATCGGGGAGGCGCTTGGGGCCGACTTCGCGGAGCTGGGCCTCGCGCTTGAATCGTTCGTGGTCACCAGCCTCTCCCTCCCTGAAGCATTGCAGAAGCGCCTCGACGAGCGAATCGGAATGAACATTGTGGGTGACCTCGGTCAATATGCGCGCTTCCAGACAGGACAGTCCATCCCGCTGGCCGCCGCAAATCAAGGTGGGGGCGGCGCCGCGCTTGGTGCCGGGCTCGGTGTGGGGATGGCAATGGCTCAGGAGATGGCGCAGGCGATGAAACCGTCGGCGATAACCGCAACGGCTTCCGCGGGTGACACCAGATTCTGCTCGGGATGCGGCGGCCGCCTGGCAGTGAGCGCGAAATACTGCTCCGACTGCGGGACGGCGGCTGCAAGTACCACTGGTCACTGATCACCGACGGCGCAACCAACGCTGGCCACTGATTAGTCGGGCGACGCTCGTTTCGATCCCCCTCTAAGGCCTCGCTCCGCCCGCTGCTCGCTCGATATCGCCCCAACTCGCAACTGTCCCGTGGCCGCCGGCGAACCGGTCAACAGTCAGGCCGCGAGACCGCGCCATGGCGACCATCTCCGCGCTTCCTGCCGGCACCAGCGTTGCCGCGGGGCTCAACACGTCACTGGCGAAAAGAATGCGTGAGCCTGGTACGTACGCTGCGAGAACCCCTTCTGCATGGATCGTGGGAATCGTATAGATCACCACGCGTGAATCACCTGCGCCGAGCACCATGGAGTCTGTGACGGTGCGAATTGCGGGAATTCGCGGCCGTCGAGACAGGGCATCGGGATCGACCGTCCTGCGCGCCGCGGCAAGTCCCCGGATGAACGCCGCGTTCCGAACATGTGTGACAACGGGTATCCCGGCAGCCATGTAGGCACGCACGCCGCCGGAGTGATCCCAGTGATGGTGGGTATTCACGAGGGTTGCGACCGGCTTCCCGGGAAAACGGGATCGGAGAGTGTCCAGCACAGCGCGAGAGCGCGCTGGACTCTGCGGCGCCTCGATTACAACAAGCCTTTCAGGCTGCTCGACCACCAGCGAGTGGTGCGTACTGCCTTCGGCGCGCCAGACATTTGGTGCCAGCTCAACGAGCTGAACGGCGAGCGGCGTACGTGCCGTCGATGCACGTTGAGCGCGCGATGCGATGGTATCCGGGATAGCGAACAACGCCTCGTCTACGGCGCCATTCACCGTAGCGGAGGTGATTACCGAATGCGACTGCAGCCGGCCGTTCGCTTCGGAGTCTATCTGGCGTGGAAGCTTCACACCGCTGCCCGCGGCCTGCCAGCGCGTGTACCAGGCAACGTTGCGACGATCGCCGAGGACCGGATCGTCGGTAACAGACTCGCCGACGGTGAGGAGTCCGGAAATGCGGTCGAAGTAAAGTGACACCGTGTCAGGGCCATGCGCGAAGCGTGCACCGTCCATGAGGGCGCCTCCCCACTCGCGCGGTCTGAGTGCGGTGACGCTCGATGGATTATCAAGAGCCGCGAGAAGGATGCGCTCAGGCTGGAGGCGCATGCCGCGCTTTGTGCCGACAATCTGCGCGGGCGCCGCCGCGGCCGGTCTGCCGTCATTTTCATTCATCCCGATGTCTCCAGCTATGACCTGGCGCTGCCGGATCATCGCTGCGGCTACTGGGCGAACTTCCTGAACCTGCACCCTGCGATCTCCCTTCCAGTCTACTACGATGCGCCCCGACGCCAATGTCGCGCGCGCTGGCGACTCAGGGGTCTCCTCCTGACCAAGCGCGAATGTCACATTGTTGAACTCGGTTGTGGTAGTTGTGATGCCGCGCAGGGCTTGCTCTCCACCCATCGACTGCACCGCGCGCTCGATAATCGCCCTGGGATCAGCGCCGGTGCGCCGAGCCTGCGCGTCCAACACCGGTGTCACCTGAAGGATCAGCGCCGTCGCCACCACGGTTACGAATGCGGGACAGGACATGAATTTTCTCCGGATTGCGGATCGGGTTGCGGCTACTCACTCGGATGAAGCCGCGAAAAAACGAAGTGTGAAAGCAGGAAGAACCTATTGCGAATTACCAGTCGTGGCTCGGCGATTCATGTCCAAGAAAGGTCAGGAAAAACGGCACAGGAGACCACAGTATCGAGGGCCATGCTCGTTGCTCTCACCGTCAAGTCAATCGCGAGCTGAATCGCCGTGCCTCAAAAAGCCTCAGATCCATTTCGCTGGCTTCCCTTGTCACGAGATCAGCGAGCACCTCCCCAATCGCGCTCGAGAATTTGAACCCGTGCCCGGAGCAGGGACTAGCGATGATTACTTCCCGATGCTCGGGGTGTGTGTCGATCACGAAATGGCGGTCGGGGGTGTTGGTGTACAAGCAGACACGCGAATCCAGAATTCGGTCGCTCGCCGCCGGGACAAAGCGCCGCATCTGCGCGCGCATCGCGTCGTCGTCATCCGAAGTGACGTCGCGCCGAACAGCATCTGGAGTCGTGATTTCACCAGCATGGTGAATGCCGGCCTTGACGCCGTCGCCAAGGTCGGGAAACGTCGCGAAGATGCTGCCTGCCTTGTATTCCCAAAGAGCGATTGGGCAGGTAGCGGGTTGAAAAAGCTCGGCGCGTTCCGAGGGCTCGAACCAATGAAACAGCTGCCGCTCGACAGTCAGCGGTAGCGCGAATCCGGCCAGTTCATTCATCCAGGGGCCGACCGCGAGAACGAGATGTGCC
>JACDCM010000001.1 GCA_013817545.1 Gemmatimonadaceae bacterium
TGAGCTGAAAAATTACGTGGTATCGAAACTTGGTGAAGCCGGCTGGGCTTCACTGGTGGCCGAGGCTGGCCTGGAATCGAAAGCGTATTTTCCAAGCGAGACCTATCCCGACGAAGAGATCAGGGCAATCGTGTCGACGGCGGCACTCCGGACCGGCGCTTCGGAACAGGACATCCTTCAGGAATTCGGTATTTTTCTCGCCCCGACACTCTTGAGCGTGTACAAGCCTCTCGTGAAGCCGGAATGGCGCACTCTCGATCTGATTGAGCGTACGGAGCAAACGATACACAAAGTGGTGCGGAGAAAGGATCCCGGAGCGCTGCCTCCAGAGCTGAGGGTAGCGAGGATGTCCAGGAGCGAAGTGATCATCACTTACACGTCGCGACGCCGCATGTGCTCCGTGGCCAAAGGCATCGCAGCGGGCGTCGCGAGACACTATGGAGAGACCGTGAACATCACCGAGCTCGAGTGCATGCACAACGGTGCTGGACAGTGCAGGATCTCGGTTACGCTGGTGAGCTGATCCGGAGATTCGTGGCCCGTCGTGGCCGCTCGATGCCGTGGTATCCGCACACGACGCACTCTTCTCAATACACCATCATAAGCGGGTTCTCCAGCAATCGACGCAGGGTCTGCAGGAATTTCGCGCCGGTCGCGCCATCGATCACCCGGTGGTCGCAGCTCATTGTGACGCGCATTCGCTTGCGCACAACAACTTCTCCGCTCACAACGACCGGCTTTTCCTCCACGGATCCAATGGCGAGAATGCCTGCCTCGGGAGGATTGATTATCGCCGTGAATTGATCGATTCCGAACATACCCAGGTTCGATACTGTAAATGTTGAACCCGTGTACTCCTCCGGTTTGAGTTTTCGATCGCGTGCGCGCTTTGCCAGCTCCCTGGCTTCGACAGAGATTTCGCTCATTCTCTTCCTGTCCGCATCGAAGATCACCGGTGTGATAAGCCCCTCCGGGATTGCGACTGCCATGCCCAGATGCACGCGACTGAAGACACGAATCCTGTCGCCGAGCCAGTGCGCGTTTACCTCCGGATGCCGTGACAATGCGATGGCAACGGATTTCATCACGATGTCATTAACCGAGACCTTGAACTCATCCCCCAATTCCAGCATAGCCGAACGCATCTCGCCGACTCGCTCCATGTCGAACTCGGAGGTCAGATAGAAAGTCGGGATTGGTCCGATTGACTCCGCGAGCCGCCTGGCAATTGTCTTTCTGATTGGGGAGAGTGGGATATCCTCGTAGTCGAACTGGCCCTCGGATTGTCCCGCTGAGACGGCTGCCGTGCCAGCAGCCGCTGTTGTCTGCGCGGTGGCCGCGGCCTCGATATCCCGCTTTATGATTCGGCCGGCTGGGCCGCTCCCTTGGACGTTGTGTAAGTCCATGCCCTTCTCGGAGGCCAGTCGCCGCGCCAGCGGTGAAGACCTCGGCCGTTCTCCCTCGGTTTCCGCATGTGGCGGTTGCTCGGTGGCGGGCTGCGGCTCTGATGGTGGGCGGTACCGCGGGGCGGCGTTGCCCATTAGTTTTGGGGCACTCTGTGCGCCATTACCCGTGGACACCGATTTGGGCGCTTGCTCCCGTGCCGCGTTGGGGGTATCTGACTGGGCAGCAGCGTCCGGCTCGCCAGCATTACCTTCTGGCTGATCATCGGGTGGCGTATCCGCTTTCTCGGCCTGCGGGGGTGCAACGCTTGCGGCTGCGGCTGAAGGCTTGGAGGATTTTGAAGCATCGCCCGTAGATTGTTCCTTGGGGGGGCCCCCCGCAGCCTCTCCTCCCGAGCCAGCGTCCGTCCCCGTGGACGCCCCAACCAGCGCTCCGATGTCTTCGTCCGCTCCCCCTACAACTCCAATGAGCGAGCCAACCGGAACTGTCTGACCCTCTGACGCCAACCTCTTTCTAAGTACGCCATCGCCCCTGGCCACTATCTCCATTACCGCCTTGTCAGTCTCGACTTCGGCAAGCGGCTCGCCGCTCTTGATCTGATCCCCCTCGTTCTTGAGCCACTTGACCAACCGACCCTCTTCCATGGTCGGTGACAGTGCCTCCATAACGATTTTAGTAGCCATCGATTTCTCTCTGAAAACAGGTTGCTGTGATCGACTGCGCGGCGCCAGAAATTGTGAAGAACGAGGTCTGGAGCACCAGGAACCGGCCGCTAATCACGCGATTGGAAGGCTGCGCAAACTCGTCTCGCTAAGATTCGAGGTACATGACGCGCTTGACCGCCTCGACTGTCTTCCGCGCATCGGGCTTTGCCGCTTTTTCTATGGCTTTGGCATATGGCATCGGCACGTCGGCCTGGTGGACGCGCAGGACTGGCGCATCCAGATCGTCAAAGCACTCGCGCTGGATGTAATCCGCCACCTGAGCGCCAACGCCGCAGAACTCCCAACCCTCTTCAACGACCACGGCACGATTGGTCTTCCGTACCGACGTCACGATTGTCTCAACATCCATCGGTCGAATGGTGCGCAGATCGACGACGTCGATATTGATGCCTTCCTTGGCGAACTGATCCGCAACCTGCATTGCGACGAGCACCATCTTGCCATGCGACACGATCGTGCAATGCTCTCCCTCTCGCTTGAGCTCCGCCTTTCCGATAGGCACCATGAAGTCTTCTTCGGGCACTTCGCCCTTTGTGTTGTACAACATCTCTCCTTCCAGGAAGATCACGGGGTTATCGTCCCGTATCGCGCTCTTGAGAAGCCCCTTGGCATCGTATGGCGTAGCAGGCGCAACAACCTTGAGACCGGGGATGTGCGCAAGCCAGGACTCCCATGCCTGGGAGTGCTGAGCGGAGAGCTGAAGAGCTGCGCCATTCGGGCCCCGAAATACCATCGGCATGGGATACTGGCCCCCGCTCATGTAAAGCATTTTGGCGGCGGCGTTCACCACCTGGTCGAGCGCCAGGAGCGCGAAATTCCACGTCATGAATTCAATGATCGGCCGAAGTCCCACCATGGCGGCCCCAACGCCGACACCAGCGAAGCCGAGCTCCGTTATCGGAGTGTCCACAACACGCATCTCGCCGAATTCCTGCAGCAAACCCTTGGACACCTTGTACGCACCCTGATACACGCCGACCTCTTCCCCCATCAGGAAAACCCTGTCATCCCTCTGCATCTCCTCTCGCAGAGCCTGATTGAGCGCGTCGCGATATGTGATAACAGGCATTGCTCGTCAGTCTCCGGCGACGGCGGCGCTCTCTACAGCGTCGCTGGTGGTATCAACGAGAACATCCTCATACAGCGCGTCTCCGGACGGTTCCGGACTATTGTCCGCGAAATTCCAGGAGTCTTCCACTACTTCCCTCACTTCCTTGTCCATGGCAGTCATACTTTCGTCATTCCAATCGCCCATCTCCTCCATCTGCCCACGAAGCACCATGATGGGATCGCGCTTCATGTGCTCTTCCAGCTCTTCCTTGGTTCGGTAGGTGCCGCTTACCGCATCGGACATGGAGTGGCCCATGAATCGATACGTGCGCATCTCGAGCAATGTCGGAGTGTGCTCTTTGCGGGCGCGTGTCACCGCGCGCGCAATAGCTTCGCGCACAACGAACACATCCTGTCCATCAACTACTTCGTTTGGCATGTCGTACGAGCAGGCCCGCTCGGCGATGTCGTTAATTGCGGACGCGCGCTCCAGAGCCGTACCCATCCCATAGCGATTGTTCTCAATGACGTATATGACGGGAAGCTTCCACAGGGCCGCCATGTTGAGCGCCTCATGGAACGCGCCGTTGTTTACGGCTGCCTCGCCAAAAAAGCAGAGGCAGACCTGATCACCCCCTCGATATTTGATCGCGAACGCCACGCCTGTCGCCAGCGGGATGTGTCCACCGACTATTCCATGGCCGCCTAGAAAGTTTGTGTTACGGTCGAAAAGGTGCATGGATCCACCCTTTCCCTTGCTGCAGCCGTCCGAGCGTCCGAACAACTCTGCCATTACCGCGCGCGGAGTCACCCCGCGGGCGAGCGCCTGACCGTGGTCGCGATAGCTGGTGACCACGTAGTCGTCCTCACGCAGAACACTGATAGCGCCTGTTCCAACTGCTTCCTGTCCGATGTACAGATGGCAGAAGCCCCCGATTTTTCCCAGAGCATACGCCTCGGCCACCTTTTCCTCGAAACGTCGTTGCAGCAGCATCGAGCGGAGCAGGCTTTGTCTCAGGTCAGCGTCTTCCCGACCTGTGAGTGCAGGCTTTGTCTGTCTGGATTGGCTTCGGGCCGGCGCGTTATTATCGGAGCGCTTTTTGGACACTGAGTAGTGAGAGGGTGGGAGGTGAGTGTTCGAGTGTCGCAAACTGAGGGAATTTGAGCGACGGCTGTGGGGAATCGTTTCTAACGCCGCGAAGAAGCGATCTCACTCGCAGCTTCCAACTGGGCGCTCCCCACGGTCTGAGCGCGCTGGGCCTGCTCCCACGCATGATAACTCGACCGAACGAGCGGGCCGCTCTCAACGTGCTTGAAACCCATACCCATGCCCTCGTCTTTCAGCATGCGAAATTCGTTTGGGGTCACGTAGCGGTCGAGTTTGATGTGGCTGTTCGATGGCCTGAGGTACTGGCCTAGCGTGAGGATATCGACGTCCACTGTTCTAAGGTCCCGCATGACCGCGAGGATCTCCTCATTGGTTTCGCCCATTCCAAGGATGAGGCCTGTCTTGGTGGGCATCTCGGGAGCTTCGCGCTTGACGAAGCGGAAAATGTTCAGCACGCGCTCGTAGCGACCGCCTGGCCGGCAACGCTTGTACAGGCGCGGCACGGTCTCGGTATTGTGGTTGTAAATGTCCGGGCCGGCCGCGAGCACCGTGCTAATGCTTGTTTCGCGTCCCTGGAAATCAGGGACCAGTACCTCGATGGAACACTCCGGAAGGCGCGCCCGAATCTCGCGTATTGTTTCGGCGAATATGTAAGCACCGAAGTCGGGAAGATCATCACGGTCCACGGACGTGATGACGGCATGTTGCAGTCCCATCTCCGCAATCGCCCGAGCTACCCTCGACGGCTCTTCCATATCATAAGCAGGAGGCCTGCCGTGCGAGACGGCGCAATACGCGCAATTCCTCGTGCAGACGTCGCCAAGAATCATGAATGTCGCGGTTCCGTGCTCCCAACATTCTCCTACGTTGGGGCAGTGCGCCTCTTCGCAAACGGTGTGCAGCCCGAGTTCCCGCATGAGATTCTTGAGGCGTACGTAGTTTTCCCCTCCAGGCGCGCGCACTTTGAGCCAGGAAGGCTTTCGCTCCGGAAGCGGCTCCGCGCGGTGGCGGCCAAGTATTTGGTAAAGAGTATCCTGCATTGACTAGAGCTCTGAGTGTGTCCTAACGTATCGATTTAATGCAGTCGCCAGCGCCGGCGATTCAGGCGGACTGACAGGAGTTCGGCATCTGGTAATCAGCATTCGATCGGTCGATACGGCGAGAGTGGTTGGTGCCCAGGCAACTTTCCCTGCGGCTCACGATTTCCCGGCGCGTCACGACACCCTGGTCGTTCCTCGGTATTTCAGACTATGCCGCCTTTGGCCATCCGGCATCGCGGCGCCGGCTTCCAAGCGTCGGTCTCAAATTGTGCGTGTGAATATTACCCCGATCGACCCCGAAAGGTAGACCGTGGTAACTGTTCATTCCAGCTTTGCCGGTTAGCGCTTTGAACTGAACAGCAATCAGCATTTCCCTCGAAATCGTTCAATTGAAAATGGTAGTACGTCTGGCTGCGCAGCTTCGCCGTCAGCCAGCGATGCTATTATTTCGCCCGTAATTGGTGCCAGGAGGATGCCGTTGCGCGAGTGCCCGCAAGCATAGAGAAGCGAGGCGTGTGCTGGGTCTCGGCCGATGATGGGAAGAAGATCGGGTGTCATGGGGCGCAGGCCGCACCATCGAGCGACTTCAGGCGCCACGCGGAGAGGCGGACAGAGGGATAATGCCGCCGCGGCTATTGCGGAGGTGCCTTCTTCCGTTGTGGCCACATCGAAACCCGAAAGTTCCATGGTGCTGCCGGCGACACTGTTTTCCCCGCGCGGGACGATGTAACCCCGGGGGCCGTAGGCGACATGTGTCAGTGGATGGGCGCCAAGCGCTAACATTTGCCCTCGTACTGGTGTGACGGGGATTTTTCGCGGCAGGCCGGCAAGCAGCGGTGTCCATGAGCCGGCAGCGAGCACCACTACATCGCCTTCGTGCAAGCCATGCCGGGTACGTATCCCGATCGATGCTGTCCCAGCGCGCGTCAGCAGCTCCATCGCCTTGACGTCCGCGAATTCGACAGAGGGGTCAACAGCAAGAGCGCGGTTAAGCGCGCTCAGCAGGAGAACATTGTCTACCGCGCCGTCGCCGGGATGATATAATGCGCCGCTGGCGTGGCCGAGCGCAGGCTCCATATCGCGCAGACTTTCCGGCGTTAGCCATTGCGATCCTATGGGAGCTTCGCGCTCCAGCCTTGCCGCCTCTTCCGCGGTCAGAGCGACTTCCAGAATTCCGTTACGCAACAGCGAAACGTGAATACCGGTGCGGTCCTTCAGATCGTCGATGAGTTCGGGGTACCGATCCCGGGCTTTTACGCCGAAGGCATGCGTCCACCCCACGGCACTTTCGACACTCGGTCCAAGTATGCCTCCCGCAGCCAGCGAGGCCTCTCCAGGCTGACGTTCCGCTACGATCGTAACGGCCCACCCACGTCGCGAGAGCGCGTTCGCGCAGCAGAGACCGATAAGTCCTCCACCTACAACGACCGCTCGGGACGATGCTCTGTTCCGCGGTGATTTCACTGGAATCAGATCAACTGAAACCCACGAAACCCGCGTCCGTAAGGTAGCCAGCACCCGACCGGAGAATACAAGAGATGCTGCGCACCATTTTCGCTGTAGGAGCCATGGCGCTCCTGGGACTGTTTCTGCTCAAGTTTGCGTTTGGAATTTTTGGGGGCTTGTTCGCCCTCTTGTTCGTGCTACTCGGTTTGGCGATCAAGATCGCGCTCGTCGGGCTTGTCGTGTATCTGGTAATCAGGATAGTCAGTCCGGATACCGCTAGACGCCTGCGGAATCGCTGGGGCACTTAATCGATTCCTGAAGCACGTATTCGTGTAGCGACAGGATCATGGCACGGCGGCGAGCGCGCAGTTTGGCGCCGGCGCACCGCGCCTGAAGCAACCTGACAGGAGTGTGGTTGTCGCTGCCGGAGGCAATTGTCAGATTTCTAGAATCCAGCGTGGTTGTTCGCCAGCATCTCCCGGACGGCCCAACTGAGGAGCGGCACCATGATTTCATGGTGTCCCGTTATTTCGAAACCCTCGCCTCCTTCGAGTATCGGCCGTTGAACGACGTTCACTCTCGGGCGATAGTGGCGAACCATGTCCATATCGCAGGTGGTAAACGTCGTGGGCTTTCCGCCGCCGATGTTTCGCGCGATGGTGAGGGCCTTGAGAAAAACTTCCGGCATGACGACAGCACTGCCGAGGTTGAGGACAACGCCACCGTCATGCAAGGCGGGTAGCGAGGCGGCGAGCCGGCGGAAATCTCTATGGCTGGTTTCCCCTATGGCGGCACCGTCAGCGGTTGGGTGCTGGTGAATTATCTCCGCGCCGATGGCCGCGTGAACAGTCGCGGGCACACCGGCGCGGTGAGCCGCGAGCAGCATCGACAGATCGGGATAAGCCAGTTCGCGCAACTCGAGACCGCGCGCCACAGATTCGCCCATGCCCCACCGTTGCGACAATCCGAGCCGGAAAGCGTCGTTCATCTCGCGCCCCGTTTCTTCCGCCATGCCGAACGTTCCGTCACGGAGACCAAGCGCGACATCCTCCGACGTTCCCCCCCACCGAGCGACTTCGTAGTCGTGAATTGCGGCTGCGCCGTTCATCGCGAGGTGGGTGACGATGCCCTGGCGAATGAGGTCGATGATGATCGGAGAAAGGCCGGTTTTGATGACGTGACCACCCAGCATGATGACGACCGCGCGTTTCGAGCTCGCGGCCCCTGCGATCGCGGCTGCCAGGCGGAGGAAGTCACGCGCAACGAGCACATCCGGAAGCGAGCGCAAAAAAGCGCCGAAGGAATGATCTTCACCCGGTGGTGAAGCGCACTCCTCAGCGCGTAGCTTGTTCGCTCGTTGCGCGATGGGAACAGTCCGGACCGCGGATAGATCCGCCTCCGCAGGAGTCACTGGCCTTTCGTCTGGCTCCCCGATCCAGCTTGGTACGATCTCAGGTACAGGTTGAGAGATCCGAAGGACAGTGTCGATTTCATTTGCACCATGATGCGTTTGTCATCATCGCTGAGCCAGATCTCCGCACGCCCCTTTTCCGAGAAGATGCCGCGCGTCTTGATGATCGGTTGAATGACAATAGTGTTGAACGTGCCACCAGGTACCTCGATCCGCTCCTTTCGCAGCACGCGGATTTTGACCGGGTTCCGGTCCGGACGAAAGTAGCGTCCGAACTCATATGTCTGGCCTACGCTGAAAGGGACCGTGCGGATGAAGTACAGAAAAGATCCATCGTCGAGAGGATCCTTGACGGTCGGCATCGGGGCCTCGTCGTTTTCGACATACACGCCGCGTTCCGGAAAAATTTCATAGGTGCGAGTGCGCTCGCGCTTTCCCTCGTCGATGTCCTGAATGTGACGGAGCGACGCGAGGCTGCGCGTATCGAACCAGCTTTCGAACTTGTCATCGACCTTGTAAAAAAAAGTACCGCCCTTGACACTGAAAACGGTGTGCCAGGCCTCGATGCCACGAATGGATTCGATGCCTTCAACGCGCATGGCTCCTGTCCCAACCCTGAGTGGCCCGAAGCGGACGTCGTAAGTCAATCGTTCCCCGACGGAAAAGGGAACCAGCGCGCGTCCAGCCTCGCGTTCCTCAACGACGTTCTGCGCAGAAATGGTCACTGCAAACAGTATCGACAAAAGATAGGTGAGCGACAGTCTGGACATCTTCATGTCGTGTTCATGCCAACGACTCGTGCAGTGCGCCCGAAGCGGAATAACTCCATCACGCCCGCCCACGGCCTGACGCGACTTTCCCGGGGACGCAAGTCGTAACTTACACGGAGCTCTACGGTTTCCACGCGCCTGGCAAAACGCGCCACCTTCGTGAGCATCTGCACGTTGGCCGCCCAACCCTCTGCCGTAACGAGTGGTTCCTCCCCACTCTCGCGCAATGCGTCGCGAAGAGAAGAGATACGGTAAAGCCGCAAGCTGCTTAGCGGATCAGTCACTCCCTCCACCTTTACGAACATTCGAAGCAGGCGGGGCGCTACCCTGCGCAGTCGGCGCACCGATGCAGGGGCGTTTTCAGGCAGCGGACCCTGTTCCGCAACAACGATATCGGCGCCTCCTTCAAAGCGCTTCATCAGTTCGGGAATATGTTCCGGCTGATCCGTGAAATCTCCCTGCATTACAATCATGCCGTCACGACGTGGATATCGCGTACGGCCGGCGACGGTACGTACCAGGGTGTCGAGCGCGGCACCGTATCCCTTGCGAGTGTCGTGGCGGACGATCGTGAGCGGCATAACCTCACGATAGCCTTCCAAAGTCTCCAGCGTAGCATCAGTGCTGCCATCATCGACCACCACCACCTCGTATTCTCGCGGGAACTGCCCCAGCACTCTCCGGATCCGCCAGATAAGCGGCCCGATCGTCGGGGCTTCGTTGTACACAGGAATGCATATGTAAAGCATTAAGAGCTAATACCGTGTCGAAGGGGAAGCTGTTCCGTTCGGGACTCTGCTAGGTGACGATTGCAAGCGTGTAAGAGTAATAGAAACCGCAATTCACAATTCAGAAAGGTGGGGTCGACAATGGCGGCATCAATGGGCTGCTTGTAGACATGCGGACGTGATATTAGCGTCCACGAGTGGTGCAACCAGCTCCCTCTTTCCAGTCGCAAACCTAATCATCACATGACTTCCAAACATCGTGCACGCTTCGCATTCGTCGCCGGATGGGGGCTGCTCGTGTCCTGCGCGCAGTCTCCGCCTTCGGCTTCGGCTCCCGTTCCCGCGAGGTCCGAAACGCCGTCGGATGGCGCCATCTCCGTGGATCAGCTTCGCAGCGATCTCTCGGTTTTCGCTTCCGATTCCTTTCTGGGAAGGGAAGCCGGGACGCCCAATTCCGTGCGCGCGGCGCAATTCATAGCGTCGCGTCTTGGAGAACTGGGTCTGGAGCCGGCGGGGGACAGTGGCTATCTCCAGAGAGTGCCGCTCGTTCGTGAGACCTTGTCCGCCTCATCGACCTTTCGCGTCACGACACCAAACGGATCCACAGATCTTGTTCTGTGGAATGATCTCATACCGATTCCGTCGCTGGGACCACAAATTCCCCTTCCCAGCCTCAATGCGGCAGGGGATCTGGTCTTCGCAGGCTACGGCGACGATCCGTCCAAACTGAATGTCCGCGGCAAGGTCGTGGTGGTGGTGAACGGCGGGCCTGCAACCCTCGACTCACTGCGGCGCGCTGAGGCTGAGGCGGCGGACAAGATTCCCGAGCGGCTTGGCAAACTCGTTCCACTTGAGCCCGCAGCGATCGTCATTCTTCTTCGGGAATCGCTCTTCCGCGAGTATAGCGCAAGAGCGATGCAGGCGGCGAACCAGGGCGAACCGACGCCAGCATGGAATGCCTCGGAGACCGCCAAGCGTCCCCTTCCGATGATTCTTCTGGGCGTTGCGCGGGAAGGGTCTCCACTATTGCCAGGCAATTGGCCCAAGGCAGGTGCAGCTTCCTCGTTAACGGGTCGGCGGTTCAGCGGACGTGCGGTTCTGGAAAGAGCCGATGTGCCTGCTTACAACGTTGTCGCCATTTTGCGAGGGCGGGACGCCTCGCGCGCTGGAAGCTTCGTCGCGTTTGGAGCGCACCTCGATCACGTTGGAATTCAAAGGGGCGTAAGCGGCGGCGACTCTATCGCTAATGGAGCCGACGACGATGGTTCGGGAAGCATGGCTTTGCTCGGCGTCGCCCGCTCCCTGGTCAAGCGCGCCGAAAAACCAAAGCGGTCAACGCTTTTCGTTTGGCACACGGCGGAGGAAAAAGGACTTTGGGGATCGGAATACTTCACGCAACATCCGACAGTGCCAATCGACTCAATTGTCGCCCAGCTTAACGCGGACATGATCGGGCGCAACGACCCGGATTCATTGTATCTGGTTGGCCCGAGCGCGGCGCCAAATGGCCAAAGCAGGCAACTTGGCGCCGTGGCGGACTCGGTGAACGCCAAATTAGCGCGCCCCTTTAAAATCAATCGTGAATGGGACTCGCCCACTCATCCAGAGCAGATCTACTTCCGTAGTGACCATTACAGCTACGCTCAGCGCGGTATCCCGATCGTCTTTTTCACCTCCGGCCTCCACGCTGACTACCACAAGGTATCGGATGAGGTGTCGCGAATCGATTTCGGGAAACTGGCCCGGGTAGCGGAGTTCATGATGGAAACGGGAGTCGCCGTGGGTAACATGGATACGCGGGTAGGGAAGCGCTGAAGTTCAAGACGGAACTGTAGTGCGAGTGGCAGTGCCAGTAGCCAGTGGTGGTGGCCTTGCCACTCCCTGGCATGCCATAGACACGCCGTTCCGTGCGTCACCGGATGTTACGCACACGAAGTTGAATCGGTCAGAAAAGCAGAGGGTGTTGCGTCTCTTTACGAGAGAACTGCAGGTCACTTCAGTTCGCTCGCACCTCGGCGTGGTTAGTCACCCTGTCTTTACCGCATCCAACTCTGCAACTTCGGTGTACGACTAACGAGAACACGGAGGACCGATGATTCTCGCAAACGTAAGGGCTTCACTCAGTCGCAACGATGCGCAACTTGTACTTCAGCTCGTAGGCCGGCGTTCGCGCCTGGATCTCGAGGCAGCCGAAGCCGGCTTGCGCAACGAAGGAATTGACAGCCTGCTTGATGATCCGCGTCTTCTCGCTGCGCTAATGGAAGCGCAACTCGGCGCGCTGGCATCGCTCCCGCTTTTCTGCTACGTCGTCGTGCGTAACGCGCTCAAGAAAGTAGGGGAGCACGATCGCGTGCTGGCGGACTACACTTCCGCGATTCTGCTGCATTTCGGGCTTCGGAATCGCTCAACGCGGATTGGCACGGCCGACGACGGGCAATACGATACGCTCGCGGCTCTAGTCGACTCCCTGGACGGCCCGGACGCGCAACGCAACTTCCTCGTGCGCGTGCATCTCGGAAACTACGCACTGTGGGTTAGCGGGATTTTTCCGGACATGATAGAACACCGGCGCTGGCGGCGCGGCGGCCCCAATCTGGACTATTACGAGGAGCTCGGCCGTCTCGGCTTTCAGCTTGCCGCTGATCACCGTCTCGCACAGGAGCATGGGCTTGCGACGTTGTATCACGAGGCCGCGCGGCGCTTCGCTGCCATGCGGTTGGCGCTCAATGCAGTAAGTGACTCGCTCTTTTTTCCCAACAACAACTCTCCCGACCGTTTGATGAGGCAAGTTAGGGACGAGGGAAGGTGGCGAGTTAGCTAGTTCCTCGCTTTCTCGAGGAGTGCGCCAAAAAGCGATCTGTCCCATCGCTCTGGAGTGAGCGTCAGCTCCTCCGGATGCCATTGCACCGCGAGAGCCCACCAGTCATCACCGCTCCACTCAGCGCCTTCGACAAGGCCGTCGGGGGCCCGCGCGACAATGTTCAGCCCCTCGGCGACGCGGTCTAGCGCCTGATGGTGAAAGGAGTTGACACGAATTAGTGTCTCTCCCAACGCGGCTGCGAGCCGGGAGCCTGGCTCCAGCGCGACATCGTGCACTCGCGCCTGGCGACTCGACTGTGAGTTGTGGTCCAGCGAGCCTGGCCGCTCGGCCGGAATATCCTGAACGAGCGTTCCGCCCAGCGCTACGTTAACGATCTGGATTCCACGGCATATCGCCAGCATCGGGAGTTTCCGCGCTCGAGCCGCGAGCACAAGGCCGATCTCAGTGGCGTCGCGAGCCGGGTTGATAGCTCCTAGCTGAGGATGCGCCGCCGCGTAGTAGCAAGCAGGGTCGACGTCCTCACCGCCGGTTAGTACCAGGGCATCTACCCCATCCAGAATCCTGCGGAATGCCTCTGGGCCGAGCGCAGCAGCACCCGACAGCGGCGGAAGGATCACAGGTAACGCGCCAGCATGCTCGAGGGCCTCCGTGTAGGCAGCGTTGACTCGAACTCTGAGGGCACCACGGACGACCTCCGTGGTAGAAGTAAGGGCGATAAGGGGTAGCACGCTGGAATAGTTCGGGTTCGCGGTAGACAGCAGACAATGTGAAGCGGGGTCAATCACGCTTGCGTGGCCGGATTGACGCTCACATTATGCAAGGAGGATACGCGGTCTTCGACACGGACCCGGTAAACTCGGAAGTTGGCGTGCCGCGGCCTCATTTGAAACCTCCTGCTATCGACGCTTTTCACACGAGTCATTCTCCCTGAAACAGCAATGCCAACCTACGAGTATCAGTGCCGCGAATGCGGAGAAACGTTCTCGCGCCGCGAGAACATTGCGGATCATGGGTCAGGCGCTGTTTCATGCCCCAAGTGCCAGTCAGCCAAAGTCGACCAACGTCTGACTGCGTTTTATGCGAGGACTCCCAGAAAGTCCTAGTGGACGCTGCTTGCCGCAATCCCCTCCATCGCGTGACAATTCTGACCATATATGAATGTTTGACGAACTGAAGCAATCGCTACGTGAGGCGATGGGCCGCGTGTCTTCCCCTGAAGAGAATCGCGCGATCGTTGTGCTCATGCGCGACGCCATAGTTGAGGCCAAGATGTCTGCCGCCTCCATGCGAGATGGCATTGCCGAGACGCGCAAGAGACTTAGTCTGGAGCGCCAGACATTGGAGACCACGCGACGGCGCGGGCAGTTGGCGGCAGGCATCAATGACGCGGAAACCGCTCGCATTGCCGTGGAGTATGAATCGAAGCACGCTGAGCGAGTGACGGTTCTGGAACGCAAACTGGCGGCGCAGGAAGAAGAGCTCGCGCTCGCGGAGCGAGAGATCGGCGGCATGACTCAGCAACTCAAGGCGGCTGGCGCGGGAGTTCCGCCGGCAGGCGCGTCCCCGCGCGTTTCAGAAACCGAAAGCGATGCCGATGTATCGCAACTCAAGCGCGACATCGACCGCGCCGCTCGTACCGCGCAGGCGGAAGATCAACTCGCTGAGCTCAAGCGCCGGATGAAGAAGTGAGCATCAATCGCGGCTCCTGGATTGAGGGATGCCGGCTCCGAGCGACGAAGATACCCGTCCTGCGGCCGCGTTCGAGAAGCGTCGTGTTCGTCATCGCGCTGAATGCACTGTCCGCGCGGGAGACGAACGCCCAGGCGGAAGGTGAAAAGGTCGTTTGCAACGGTCAGATCATCAGTGATATCCAGGTCAACACCCGAGCTCCGTACGATCCGAAGAGCAGGAAGTGGTGGACGTTCCCGGTAAGGGTAGCCAACTCACTCCATGCAACAACCGACGAGTCCGTTATCCGCCGGTATCTCATTCTTGAACGTGGCATGCAGTGTAGTGAATTTCGGCGCGCGGAATCGGAGCGCATACTGAGAGTTCAACCGTACCTTGCGAGCGCTGAAATCCGAACGATATCCGACGGCCAGGGCGGAGTAGTTCTTCGCGTTGAGACAGTGGACGAGTTGACGACGATTGTGAGCGCGGGCGCGAGGGGCGCTCACCTTACTGGACTCAGGCTCGGCGACAGGAATATTGCTGGCAGCGCGACCTCCATTACCGCGCAGTGGCGCCAGAGCGATATACGAGACATATACGCTATCGAGTTTACGGATTATCAGTTTCTGGGACGCCGCTATATCCTCGATGCCGATATTTCTCGTCGAGAGATCGGGTCACCCAACTGGTCGGCCGACGTGCGGCACCCGTTCTTCACGGACCAGCAACGCTTTGCCTGGCGTGTAAAGGCTGAGGACACACGGGAGCTGTTTCACTTCCTGCGTGATGGCGAGGTGCCATCGGCGGTGATCGGAATTGAACGGTCGTTTGTGGACGCGGGCGCGGTGGTTCGCATCGGTCTTCCAGGTCGTCTCAGCCTCTTTGGTATCTCGTTTTCCAGAGAGACCGATGCAGCCGTGGAGCCGCCGATCGCGGATACCACCGTCAATTACTCAGCGCTTCTAGCGCCCTATAAGCGAAGGAACAACTCTCGAATAAACGCTCTCTGGGCGATACGCAACATTTACTTCAGACGCGTGGAGCGTTTCGATGCGCTAAACGCGGCGCAGGATATCCGGCTGGGGTTTCAGGCCGGCACGCTTTTCGGAAGAAGTCTCGCGCTCGGCGGCGCCACGGATGACGACATACTTGTCGCGGCGGACATCTACGGCGGTCTCGGGGGCGAGCGCACTTTCGTGCGAATGAATGTTCGCGGGGAGGGACACCAGAATTACGACAATAACGAATGGGATGGAATTCTGGGCAGTGGTAATCTGGCGGCCTATCGACGCCTGGGCGACAAGCACACCGTCAAGCTGAATGTTGACTGGAGCGGTGGCTGGAAGCAGCGGACGCCATTTCAACTTTCGCTGGGCGACAGCCGTGGGGGAGTGCGAGGGTATCGCAGGTCGCGCGCTGGGGGCGGGCGACGTGCCGTGTTGCGGTTGGAGGAACGTTGGTACGTTGGCGACTTTCGCGAGCAGGCAGGTTTGGGACTCGCCTTTTTCGCCGATGCGGGCCGGCTGTGGGCAGGCGACGTACCTTATGGCGTCGACACACCGGTCAAGCTCGGCGTTGGGCTGGGACTTCTTGCGGCTGTGCCGAAGGGCTCGAAGCGAACGTGGCGGCTCGACGTCGCCTTCCCCGTTAGTGCCGATGGAAAGGCCAAGTGGGAATTCCGATTGTCCAGCGTGAACGCGAACCGTGTAGAGTGGCGCGAGCCGCAGGATCTTGCCCGAAGCCGTGAACGAGCGGTTCCAAACAACGCGTTCTAGATAGCGAGTGGGGGTTGGGGGATGGGGAGTGCGTTCTACTCCCCATTCCCGATCCCCGCAGTCCCCGATTCACGTCTGTGCGGGCCGGTCCGTGCCCACCATCATGCGGCGGATAGGTATGATGAGGGCAGCGAGTACGGCGGCAGCAACGACGAGCGCAATCGTCGTCCAGGTGAACAGCTTCGGCATTTGTTGAAGATTGTTGGGATCGACATGCCCACCGACGAGGCCCCCAACAAGGTTGCCTAGCGCCGAAGCGAGGAACCAGATCCCCATCATCTGCCCAACGTACTTTCTTGGCGAAAGTTTGGTCATTGACGAGAGGCCAACCGGACTCAGGGATAGCTCGCCAAGCGTCTGGAAGAAATAACTCCCGACCAGCCACCAGGGAGAAACCTTCAGCGTGCCGCCGCTCGATACGACGGCGTTCGCAGCGTAGATCATGATGAAAAAACCAACGCCCGCGAGCAGGAGGCCGACAGAAAACTTTGCGGGGCTCGAGAGGTCGCCCCCCCGCCTCGCCAGTCCAACCCAGATAGCGGCGAAGACGGGAGCGAACAAAATGATGAATGCCGAATTGATCGACTGAAACCATGTGGCCGGAACCTCAAAGCCTCCCATCTGCCGATCCGTGAAATCCCGCGCGAACAAATTGAGCGAAGTCGGCGCCTGCTCGAAGGCTGACCAGAAGATTATCGCAAAGAGGAAGAGAATGAGGATAACTCCCACCCGCTTCTTCTCATCGCGGTCGAGCCCGCCAGCCGAAAAAACGAAGAGAAAAAAGGCGACCGCCATCGCGAGCATAACGCCCGCCATGTATCTCCCGATCACCTGCGCTTGGATTGTTATCGTTCCAGTCGCGGTCAGAACAACCACGAGCGCCAGGATTGCCAGACCGGCTCCCACCACAGTCTTGACGGTGCGTACCTGGCGGTCCTGGGTCGCAGGGTCGGCGTGCCGCGTCGGCGCCATTCCGATATCACCGAGCGTGGCACGCGCGCGCATGCTGAATATCGCGAGTCCAAATAGCATCCCAACGCCCGCCGCGCCGAAACCAAAGTGCCAGCCCACCTGCTCTCCGAGGTAACCCGTGATGAGCTGTCCGGCGAAAGCCCCGATGTTGATTCCCATGTAGAAGATGGAGAAGCCGGCGTCTCTACGAGCGCCGCCTTCGGGGTACAGGTCTCCCACAATCGCCGAGATGTTGGGCTTCAGCAGGCCGGTTCCAAGGACGATCAGTATCAGTCCGAGGAAGAAGGGCACCTTACCACCAGCGAATGCCGAGAGACCGATCGAGATGTGTCCAGCCGAGATCAGTACGGCGCCGAACATGATGGCGCGGCGCAGGCCCAGCAGGCGATCCGCCACCCAGCCGCCTGGAAGCGAAGCGAGATAGACGCAGGCCCCGTAGATGCCCACGATCGCTGACGCCTCGCCCGTGTCGAAGCCGAAGCCACCGTCCAGGAGCGCAGCAGACATGAAGAGAACGAGCAGCGGACGCAGCCCATAGTAGGAAAACCGCTCCCACATTTCAGTAAAGAAGAGAGTCGAAAGCCCCCGCGGATGACCGAAAAAGCTGCGGTCAGCTGAAGGTGTAGGTGTGTCGGTAGCTGTCGACGCGATATTGGCTGCTAGCTGACGGTCGGGCTGCTCGCGATTGTTGGCCACAGACATTCTCGAAGGTGTGATTTTCTACTGGCGGACAGTCCGATCACTGATCACTAGGACTGGCACTGGCACTGGCGACTGAGACTGGCGCTGGCGACTGAGACTGGCACTAACCCGCCAAACTCAGGCAATGCCATGACCGTTTCAATTTTCAGTATGAGTGCCGGGTCCTGTCAGACTCTGACTTATCAACAAGAATGAGCAAAATCAAGATGGCACGCTCACGTGGGCGCCATCATCGGAACGTGACGCTCTGGCTGCCGAGTCCCTCCAGCCTCCTTCTGCGACTCCCAACTTACCATTGACGGTGGCTGCTTGATGCACGCGACCCAGTGACCCGACGCTTTCTCCTCAAGTGGCGGAACAATCACTGAGCACGCAGCGTCTCTGGAGGGGTGATGACAGCGTGGGTGAAAAGGGCAACCAGGCGGCGGATTCGCGGGCGAGGGCACGTCGCCGCTCAGGACTATGCGGCGTCTCCGTGTCTTTGGATCGGGAATCGGAATCGCCGAGAGAAGCGCCTGCGTGTACGGCATCACAGGCTCACGGTAAAGATCCTCGCGCGAAGCAAGCTCTACGATCCTTCCGAGATACATGACCGCCACCCGGTCAGCGATGTGTTCGACGATCGAAAGGTCGTGTGCGATGAAGAGGTACGCGAGTCCGCGATCGCGCTGAAGGTCCTGCATGAGGTTGATGACTTGCGCTTGTACCGACACATCCAACGCGGAGACCGCCTCATCGCAAACGATGAAGCGCGGCTCCACACTCAACGCGCGGGCGATTCCGATGCGCTGTCTCTGCCCGCCTGAGAATTCATGTGGGTAGCGCGACGCATATTCGGGGCGGAGACCGACTTCCTCGAGCAGCTTCCGCATGCGCGCGTCAGCGGCTGCGCCCTCTGCGATTGCGTGGATAATGAGCCCTTCTCGCACGGTGGCACCGACCGTCATGCGGGGATTCAGGCTCGAGAATGGGTCCTGAAAGACGATCTGCATCTGCCGGCGCATCGCTCGCATGGCGCCGGCATTGAGACTGAGAACGTTTATGCCATCAAAAGTGACGTCGCCCGAAGTAGGCTCGACAAGCCGCAGTATCGCGCGACCAGCCGTTGTCTTTCCGCATCCCGACTCTCCTACGAGGCCGAGCGTCTCACCAGAAGCAATGTCGAATGAAATTCCGTCCACAGCGCGGAGGTTTCCCGCCACTCGTCTAAAAAGGCCGCTCTTGATGGGGAAATGCTTGGCGAGATTCCGGACGGACAAAAGAGGCTGAATGGAGGGCGGGGGGTGGGAGTTTGGGAGTGGTAGTGTCATTGCGAACCTTTCGACAACGCACTGGCACCAGCACCAACCTCGCTATTCGGCACTCCCCAACCCCTATCTCCCACTCCCCGCCTTTCTGGCTCCTCCGCCAAATGACACCTCGACACATGCCCCTCTCCAATCTGGTAGAGCGGAGGATGCTCGGTGGCGCAGCGCTCCCATGCATACGGACACCGCTCGCGAAACCGGCAGGCAGTTGGCCAGTGCGTCGGCGGGGGAACGGTTCCGGGAATGACAGCGAGTCGCTCCTTCGCGTGTCCCACCCTTGGCATTGCATTGAGAAGCCCTTCCGTGTAGGGATGGTGCGGAGCTGAAAAGAGGTTGTCCACGGATGCTTCTTCGACTACCTCTCCAGCGTACATCACAATGACACGCGTGGCGACCTCCGCGATAACGCCGAGATCGTGGGTGATGAGCAGGATGGACATTCCGACGCGCCTCTGCAGATCGGCGAGCAGTTCGAGAATCTGCGCTTGAATCGTGACGTCGAGCGCGGTCGTTGGTTCGTCGGCAATGAGAAGCGCGGGATTCATCACAAGCGCCATCGCGATCATCACTCGCTGCCGCATTCCGCCCGAGAGCTGATGTGGATACGACTTGGCGCGTTCCTCGGGATCGCCGATACCAGTGAGACGCATCATCTCTACAGCTTTCGCCCACGCGTCCCGCCGTGATGCGCGCGCATGAATGCGCGCGACCTCTGCGATCTGATCACCCACGGTGAATACGGGGTTGAGCGCCGACATCGGCTCCTGGAAGATCATCGAGACACGGTTGCCGCGAATGCGACGCATCTCACCTTCGTTGAGCGAAAGGAGATCGCGTCCCTCGAGCTCGATTCTGCTCCCCGCCTCAATGCGCCCGGGCCGCGCGATGAGTCTCAGAATGGAAAGTGACGTGACGGACTTTCCGCATCCCGACTCTCCGACGATACCCACTGTCTCCCGCTCATTGACCACGAACGACACACCATCTACCGCGCGCGCGACGCCGGCGTCGGTGTGGAAGTAGGTGCGAAGATCGGAGACTGACAGGAGGGAGCTCGTCATTGCGACGGAAGCTGACGGGGGTCGAGGGCATCGCGCAAGCCATCGCCGACGATGTTGAACGCCATCACCGTCAAAACTATCATGAGACCGGGAAAGACCGACAGCCACCAGAACATAGCCACCGAGCCCGACCCGTCCTGCATGATATTGCCCCAGCTTGCGGTCGGCTGCTGAACCCCCATACCGAGGTATGAGAGCCCCGCCTCGAGAATGATGAGGTTCCCGATCCCAAGAGTCGCGGCGACGATCACGGGGGAAAGCGTATTGGGGAGGATGTGGCGCCAAAGAATACGCGTGTTACGCACACCCAGCCCTCGCGCCGCCAGTGCCCACTCTTCATCGCGTAGCACCATTACCTGCGCGCGCACGATGCGGCTTACGCCAAACCATCCAGTGAGCCCCAGAACCAGCACGAGCGTTGTAAGCGAGACGTGTCCCCACAGCGCAAGAATCGCAAGCAGCAGCAGCACGCGGGGAATCGACAAAGCGGCGTCAATGGCGCGCATCATTACACCGTCCAGGTTGCCGCCGTAATAACCAGCGATAGCTCCGTAAGTCGTGCCGAGCGTGACGGAGACAGTCACGGCAAGGAGCGCAATGCCGAGCGAAACGCGCGTACCATGAATGACCCTGCTGAACACGTCGCGACTGAAGGGATCGGTGCCAAAGGGAAATGCGGACGATGGTGGAAGGCTGTTGAGCACCGCGATATCGAGCAGCTCGGTTGGCGCATGCGGTGCAAGCCATGGTGCAAGGATGGCAAAGGACGCAAGCACGCATATCAGCCAGAGGCCAGCGAGCGCGCTCCGATCGCGCGCGAGACGTCCAAGCGCGAATGCCCATGGCGACTCGTGCAGCGAGCGAAGCTCGCGTGACCTGGCGATAACCAATACGGTCGCCGCGGGAAGAACGATTACGAGAAACCAAGCCACAACGCGCATGTCTAACTTCGGCGCAAACGGGGATCGGCAATGGCGTAAAGAATGTCCGCCAGCAGGTTGCCCGCGCTCACGAGCATGCTTCCAACTATAACTACAGCCATCACCAGCGGATAATCACGCGTTAGAATCGCATCCGCGGCGAGTCGCCCCATTCCTGGCCACGAAAAAATTCTCTCAATGAATACGCTGCCTCCCAGGAGCAGCGGGAAAGCGAGGCCCAAGAGCGTGATCGTCGGAAGGAGCGCGTTACGAAAGATGTGCTTGATAGTGACGCGGTGCTCCGACGCTCCCTTCGCGCGCGCAGTACGAACGAAATCCTGTCGAGCGACATCGATCATTGCCGCGCGCTGGTAGCGAGCAACCGCGGCCGAGACGAGAAGAGTAAACGACGCCACCGGAAGGACGAGGTGGAGCGCCCGGTCCTGCATACGTCTTGCAAAAGGCCAGTATTCGTACATCAGCGGATCCGTCATGCCCCCCGCTGGCAGCACTCCAAGCCACACCGAGAATACGAGTAGCATGACCAGGGCGAGCCAGAAATCCGGCATTGAGTAGAAAAAAAGAGAAACTCCGCCCAGCACTCTATCCAGCGCGGTGCCGTGCGCGCGAGCCTGCAGCACACCCAGAACGATACCGATAATGAAGCTCGCGCTTAGAGCCATGCCCATAAGCAGCAACGTATTCGGGATCGCATCGGCCAGTGCGGCGCTAACCGGTCGATGCTGCGAAAACGAATGACCAAAGTTGCCGCTAGCTATGTTGGCCATATACCGGACGTACTGCTCAGGAATTGGCCGGTCGAGAGCATACTCCGCTCGCCATTGAGCCTGGATCTCTGGCGTGACACGAGAGTTCTCGGCGGCCCCGGAAAAGGGGTCGCCGGGTGCGAGATGGATCAGGACGAAAGTGAAGGTCGCCGCGAGGAATACCACGGCGACCGACGCCAGCAACCGGCGCGCAATATGGCGCCACACGTTAACTACCGGGCGACCGGCCGCAGTCCGATACTGTCGCGAGCTATGCGCTGATCAGCGCGAATGGACCAGTCCGCAATTCCCGCCCACCATGCGTCAGCGCGAATGCCTACCGGCTGGATTCGGCGATCAATTCCCGCAACGCTGACCAGTTCGTACAGCCAGATTGCCGGTACATCCTTCATCATCATTTCGTGCGCCTGCCGGTAGAAGCGCCGAGCGTTAACCGGATTCATCTGCGCCGATGCGCTGTCTATCAGCGCATCGAATGCGGAGTTCGCGTAGCGGCCAAAGTTGCGTGATTTGGGATTGCGCGCCGACTCTGCGCTCCACGACTGCCGTATGCTGGCCGGACTCGGGTCGAGATGCGCGGCATTCATGCCGGCATCAAATTTTCCGCTCTGCATGCCTTCCATCCAGGTGGTCATTTCGTTGTTACTGAGTTCCACCTGCGCCCCCACCTGCTTGAACATGTTCTGCAGCAGCACTGCCATGCGCACGCGATTGCTGCTGGACGAAGGCGCGCCAATGGTAAAGCTCAACAGCTTCCCATTTTTCTCCCGCACGCCGTCGTTGTTCGAATCCTTCCAGCCGAGCGAGTCGAGTAGCCGCCGGGCGCCATCAGGGTCGTATGCAATTGGTGTAATTGTTGTGTCTGCGAGCCCTTGCGAGCGTACCATTGGGCCCTTGGACACCAGCCCGAGAGAGTCGAAGATGTTTTCCACGGCGCCTTTCCGATCAACCGCCATTGTCAGAGCGCGGCGCACACCAGCGTCGCCAAAAATGGGATGCGGCCGGTTGCGGTTGTTCTGATCACGCAAGTTGAAGTGCAGATAGGCGTGATCCAGGGACGGCGAGGTCAAAGTCCGAAGCCGGGGATATTTCGCCATCTCGGCGATCTTGTCACCAGCGAGGTATTCGATGTAATCCGCCTCGCCGGCAAAAAGCTTGGCCGCTGACGCATTGTAATCGGGCGAGATAGTCCAGATCAGACGATCGAGCTTGGCGCGCCCTCTATGATGTGCAGTGTCAGCCACCAGCTCCACGAGCGAACCCGGCACCCAGCGCACGAAACGGAATCGGCCGCTACCAACGGGGCTTCGAATGAGCTCGGATTTGCGTAACTCGGACAGCTTGACTCCCGACAGGATGTGCTCAGGGAGAATGCGCATTTGATACGCCGCATCAAAGAACTGTTCAGGATAACGCTTCTTGTACCAGAAGACGGCCGTCATCGAGTCGCGCGCGGTGACGGAATCCATTTGCGATAGCAGCGGTGCATCGGCAGACGCAGTCGCCGGATCGGATGTAAGATCGTAGGTGAAGACAACGTCACGTGCCGTTACCGGGCGACCGTCATGCCAGCGCGCCCGTGGATGCACTGCGAATGCAATCGACAGAGAATCCGTGCTCCAGGTCCACTTTTCCGCAAGCTCGCCCGTGAAGCCATCGTCACCAACCGTGTTGAGGGCGGGGCCTGGTTCCGCCAGTCGCTCGTACACGATATCGGCGATCTGATTTCCCTGTACCGTGCCGACGAACGGCGGCAGCAGGAAATCGGCGTCCGCGCCAACCGTAATGACCATCGTTCCGCCGGCGGTTTCTGCCGCACTGCCTGCGGCCGGGCCTTGCCGGTTCGTATCGTCGCCCTGGCATCCGAGTGCTATCAGCGCCAAAAATGCCGGAAGCAGCCTGTTTGATTGGTATGAGCTCATGGTCCAATTGACAGTGCAAGTGGCGTGCGCCATTCCGGGGCGCTCCAAAAGAAAAGAAATCAGCGCCGCCACGTCCAGTCACTGTTCTCGTACTTCAGCTGTAGTTCAGACGCTGTTTTCGTGAGCGGTGCGTCGATTTCCAGGGGACAAACGGCTCGCGCGGTTAATGCTACAAGAGCCGCTACCATCGCCTCCGCCAGCTCGGTAGCTGCAGGCACTCGGCCAAGCTGTTCCCGCAGGGTCGCCGGCTTGTTAGCCAACGCCGCAGGAAACAGGACAAGCTGAGCTGCCAGATCCTGATCGTCCTCGATGAGGATTGAGCCGTGCTGAAGTAAAGCGCCCCCCTCTTGAATCTGAGCACTACCGACGAGCTTGCGCCCTCCAGCAACGATTTCGCCCTGCGCGGCGACGTCGAAGCAGGGGAGCGTGTCTGGTGCGGGGGTGCGTCCGGCTGGCTTTGCTATTCTGACTGCTACACCAATGTGCGTGAGAGCGTGTACCAGGATTCTGTTGAGTGCTCCGTAGGATCCGCGCAGATCCCCGATTCCCTCAACTGGTGCGGTGAAGCTGTAAGTGATTTCGCGGTGATGCAACACTGCTCGTCCGCCGGTCGGCCGGCGCACGATGTCGATGCCCAGCTCACGCGCCCGACCGAGGTCATACTTACCGCGCGCAGTCTGATTTCGCCCAAGCGACAGAGTTGGCCGCGCCCATTCATACACGCGCACAAAGCACTCGCGTCGCTCCCTCGCGCGGTGCATTAGAGCCTCATCCAGCCCCATATTCCCAGCGCCAGACAGGGGAGGAGTGAGCAACCACCGCCAGGGAAGGTCAAACCCTGCGGTCATCTGCAGCAACGATAGTTTCCGCCATTGGGGGCAAGGTAGCAAAGGCTACAGCCTGATTTGACAACTGCATCGGTCCTGATGAATCGCCGGCCGGCGGGCCAGGACATGCCAGGCTGGCGTCGGACGCCTTAGTATTCCTCGCGGCGACCTTCACGTTCATCCTTACTCATCTCTCACCAGGCGCTCGCAGCTTCGTTCCGGCATGCCGTCGCTCGCATTAACTTTGAGACACCACAATGCACGGCCCGTCCCAGTCGCGCCCTTCAGGGGGCGCCGAGAGATAATATGACCGCACCTGCCACCGCTTCGCACCCGCACACTCGAGCCGCCACGCAGAGCTTCGTGCCGCGTCACATCGGGCCCAACGAAGAAGCCATCAGTGAAATGCTCGACACGCTGGGATACGCTTCGCTAGCTGACTTCATCGACGCTACGGTACCTGAAAAGATCCGCCTGCGGCGTCCACTGGCAATCGCGGAAGGATTGAGTGAATACGAGGCGCTCGCCGCGCTCCGCAAAATCGCTTCCAGAAATCATATCACCCGCTCCTATCTCGGAATGGGATATAATGACTGTATTACGCCGCCGGTAATTCAGCGCAATATCCTTGAGAATCCTGGGTGGTACACGGCTTACACGCCGTACCAGGCTGAGATCGCGCAAGGACGCCTGGAAGCGCTTCTCAATTTCCAGACGATGGTGATAGACCTGACGGCGCTCCCGATCGCGAATGCTTCGCTGCTGGACGAGGGCACGGCTGCAGCCGAAGCTGTCGCGATGAGTTATAGCAGCAAGGGGAAAGCGGGGAAGGAGGTCTTCTTCGTTTCGCGGGACTGTCATCCGCAGACGATCGAAGTCGTGCGCACACGAGCCGAAGCGCGGGGGTTCCGAATCGTGCTTGGGGATTGCAGTGATTTCACCCCCGGACCCGAGCTGTTTGGTGCGCTGATTCAGTATCCGGCGACCGACGGCGGAATTCATGATTATCGCGAATTCTGCGAGCGCATTCACGCGGCGGACGCGATTGTGACGGTGGCGTCTGATCTGCTGAGTTTGACTCTGCTGACACCGCCGGGCGAGTGGGGCGCCGATGTCGTGGTCGGAAATACACAGCGTTTCGGAGTACCGCTCGGGTTCGGCGGGCCTCACGCCGCTTTCTTTGCTACGCGGGACGAGTTCAAGCGACAGCTACCCGGCAGAATCATCGGTGTGTCGCGAGACGCGGATGGCAGGCCGGCATTGCGCATGGCCCTCCAGACCCGTGAGCAGCACATCCGCCGAGAGAAGGCCACGAGCAACGTCTGCACAGCTCAGGTCCTTCTCGCGGTTATCGCCAGCATGTACGCCGTCTGGCACGGACCGGACGGACTCAAGCGCATCGCCTCGCGCGTAAGGCGTCTCACGGCGATGCTCGCGTCCGCGCTGGAAGGCTCGGGTTACGAGCTGGTGCACGAGGTGTACTTCGACACGCTCCGCGTCAGACTAGGGCGTCAATCGCTGGATGCGCTGCTTGCACGCGCGCTGGACCGGCGCATCAACTTGCGGCCCTTTGACGACGGCTCGGTGGGAATCTCGCTCGACGAGACGGTGACGGAGAATGACGTCGCTGCACTCCTCGCAATATTTCGCGACGAGAAGACTGAAGCAAACGACCAGATGCTGGAAGGAGCGGATGTGGATGATCTCCGATACGATGCACCCTTCGAGCGCACCAGCCCGTACCTGCTGCACCCCGTTTTCAGCTCGCATCACTCCGAGACGGAGATGCTCCGATATCTCCGGCTGCTCGAGTCGCGCGATCTCTCGCTGGTGCACTCCATGATTCCACTTGGTTCATGCACGATGAAGCTCAACGCGACGGCGGAGATGCTGCCGGTGACTTGGCCCGAGTTCGGGAAAATGCACCCATTCGCTCCTTCCGAGCAGACGGCGGGATACCGGGAAATGTTCGAGCGGCTCGAGGCTGATTTGGCTGAAATCACGGGCTTTGCCGCTGTGTCGCTACAGCCGAATGCGGGCTCGCAGGGCGAGTATGCGGGTCTGCTTGTCATCAGGAAGTACCACGAGTCGCGCGGGGACTCACACCGTACGATTTGCCTCATACCGCAGTCAGCACACGGAACGAATCCCGCCAGCGCCATCATGGCCGGCATGAAGGTTCTGGTCGTCAAGACAGATGAGCGCGGCCATATGGATATGGCTGATCTCAAGACGAAAGCCGAAGCACACCGGAATGACCTGGCTGCGCTCATGGTGACGTATCCGTCGACCCATGGCGTCTTTGAGGAGGAGATCCGCGACGTTTGCAGCGTCGTGCATTCTCATGGCGGCCAGGTGTACATGGACGGCGCGAACATGAACGCGATGGTCGGTGTGGCACGGCCTGGCGACATCGGCGCCGATGTCTGCCATCTCAATCTGCACAAGACGTTTTGCATCCCGCATGGCGGCGGCGGTCCAGGCATGGGACCCATCGGCGTTGCCGAACATCTGGCACCTTTTCTTCCGGGGCATCCTGTCGTTTCACTTGGCCGCGACAACGCAGTGGGAGCTGTGTCAGCGGCGCCCTGGGGAAGCGCGAGCATCCTTCCAATCTCCTACATGTACATCTCGATGATGGGAGGCGAAGGGCTCACGCGCGCGACGGAGGTTGCAATCCTCAACGCCAATTACATCGCAAAGCGGCTGGAGGAACACTACCCGGTTTTGTATAAGGGTCAGAACGGGCTGGTTGCGCACGAGTGCATTATTGACCCGCGCCCACTGCGGTCTTCGGCCGGCATCGAAGTCGAGGACATCGCGAAACGCCTGATGGACTACGGATTCCACGCTCCAACGGTCTCATTCCCGGTCGCGGGTACACTCATGATCGAGCCGACCGAGAGCGAAAGCAAAGCGGAGCTGGACCGCTTCTGCGAAGCGATGATTTCCATACGAGAAGAGATCCACGCGATCGAGCTCGGGATCAGCGATCGGCAGGACAACGCTCTCAAACATGCGCCCCACACACTCCGCCGCGTTACAGCCAACGAGTGGTCGCACTCCTACACGCGCGAACAAGCTGCGTTTCCCGCCCCATGGACACGCGACCGCAAGTTTTGGCCGTCAGTTGCCCGCATCGAGAGCGCGTACGGCGATCGGAACCTGGTGTGCTCCTGCTTGCCAGCGGATGCGTATGTGGAGGCGGAGTAAGGGCTGGATTGCGGACTGCCGATTGCGGACAACGACCCTGAGGTCCGTGGTGCCGGACTTGGCGCTCCACCATAATTGCCGCGAGGCAGGCGAATTTCTCACCTCAGTTTGATTCGCAATCCAATCCGCAATCCGCAATCGGTTGTCTCACTCCCCGATGTGCGCCCGATACTTCTTCGCTGAGAGCAGCTTGGCCTCTTCGCTCGCATCCTTGACGCGGAGCTTTATCATCCAGCCGGCTCCATAAGGATCGCTGTTCACGAGGCTCGGCTCCTTATCCAGACGCTCGTTCACTTCGACGATTTCGCCCGACAGAGGGCAGAACAGCTCGGATACAGCCTTCACGGCTTCAATGGTGCCGAATACATCCATTCTTCCGTAGCTGGATCCCACTTTAGGCAGCTCGACGTAAACGACATCTCCGAGTTCGCCCTGCGCATAATCAGTCACCCCAATTTGCACCACGTCGGACGCGTCTGATTTCTTGATGTATTCATGTTCTTCGGTGTAGTGAAGACCGTCTGGTATCTGGGCCACTCGCCGCTCCTGGCGTTAAGGAAGGCGCCTGGAAAGCGGGCGCCTGAGAGAAGCTGTCAAGAAATCGCGCGTTCGCGCGTACTATCCCTTCGCATGGCTTCCGATTCGAGCCGTTTCCATATCTCGTCCACTTGCGAGGCCAGCTCGTCCATGCCTGTGCCGTTCTCAACGATTATGTCAGCCCTAGCTCGCTTCAGCTCCGAAGGCATCTGAGCGGCAATCATGTCCATCGCATCCGTTTCATGCATACCGCGGTCGTGCGTGAGACGCTCCATTCGCAAGGGACGCGGCGCATCGACGAGAATGATCAGGTCGAACTCGTCAACGAGCTTCTTCTCGAAGAGCAGCGGAATGTCGCAGATGACCATGCGATCGCCACGAGCCCGAGCTTCTGAGACCAGCGCTTCCCGTAGACGCGCTACTTCCGGATGCACAATCTCATTGAGGGCACTGATTTCGTCGGCCTCTCCAAATACCAGCTGCCGTAGAGCCGTCCGGTCCAGCGCGCCATCGGGGCTAAGAACTTCCGTACCCCATCGGTCAAGAATGGCGTGATATGCGGGAGTACCCGCGTCGACCGCGCGACGAGCAAGGATATCGGCATCGATCAGAGTAGCGCCCCGCTGCTCGAGAAGCTTGGCGACTGTGGTCTTTCCGCTAGCGATATTGCCCGTTAAGCCGACGAGAAGCATATCGGCGCAAGGTAGGGTGTCGAGGGAAATACGTCAACGTTCGAGTCGGGAGTGGGGGGTTGGGGATTGGGAGTAACCCGCTTCCCGGAATTTCGCCGCCGGCCCCCTACCCTCCACTCCCTACTCCCGAAAACAGCACCTCCTGGTCCTCATCTTTCCTCGGCACCCGATGACAGTGGCGGCAACGGGCTTCATACGCTTCCGTACCGCCGACCATTATCGTCGGTGAGTCGTAGCGGGCTGGCTTGCCCTCGATGAGGCGCTGGTTACGGCTGGCCAAGTCCCCACACACCACGCAGATAGCGTGCAGCTTGTCGACCTGCTCCGCCACCGCCATCAACTGCGGCATCGGGCCGAAAGGCTCACCCCGGAAATCAGTGTCGGTGCCTGCGAGAATTACGCGCACCCCTCCGCTCGCCAGCCCGGTAACCAGCGGAACCACGTCGGCGTCCAGGAACTGAGCTTCGTCGATCGCGATCACATCCGCGTGCGGGTCGACCTGCCGGGTAATCTGCGCGGACGAGTCAACTGGCACGGCCTCTACTGCTCGGCCGTCGTGACTCGCTACCTGGAATAAGCCGCTATATCGGTCGTCCAGATGCGATTTGAAGACCTGAACCTTCCTGCGCGCGATAATAGCCCGGCGAACGCGGCGAATAAGCTCTTCGCTTTTCCCGCTGAACATGACGCCGGCGACAACTTCGATCCGGCCAATTCTGGGATTCGAGTATACCATATCAGAATATCTTCTGAACTATCCGCGCGGTCGGCCGCGCCCGCCCGACTCGCGATCGCTCCGCTGGCGTGACGGTGGGGCTGAAGAACGCGGGCCGCCAGGCGACCGCTTTCCAGCATACGATCCGCTTTGCTTCACGTCGCGGTCTCGGCGTGGGGGTCCTGAATCGCGCGGTCGAGAGTCGCGATCTCTGGACCTGGCGTCGCGGCCCCCGGGCCGGCCCTCCCTGTCTCGCGGCTGAGCTTCGCGAGACGGCGTTGAGTTGCCACGTTCCCGTGCGCCGGCGTCACGACTGCGGGGTCGCGAGTCGCGGCCCCCGTCTCGACCACTTCGCTCCGCCTCTCGTGGTATGCCCGAGTCAATCTTGGCAATGATCCTCCGGCCTCTGATCATGATTCCCGTCACGGATCCGACTACGGCTTCCACCACGTCGCTGGCGATCTCCACGAGGGCATGACGCTCCCGAATCTCGATTTTTCCGATCTTCGTGCTCGAAATCCCGCATTCGGCGGTTATTCCGCCAACCAGGTCGCCAGGCGATACACCGTCGGTCTTTCCGATACTTACGAAGATGCGCACCATGCTCACTGGAGCGTCGCTCTGTGTCCGGGCCTCCGCTGCGGGTGGCTGAGGTGCAGGCTCGCCGGAGCTTAGCAGGAGCTTGAGAGCAGCGGCAGCGATCTCGATGCCGTCGAACTCGCTGAGCAACGGCTCCAGCGTCAGCAGTTCTCGAGCTGGGACGCCCTCACTCAGGAGGTGGCGCAGTTTGCCCCGAAGCGCATCCTCACTCTTCGCCGCGCTCTCAGTGGGCCCGGGAAGGGTGAGCGCCGTAACCGTTCCTCGTCCTGCCAGCAAGCGCAACGCCGGCAATTGCGACGGACGCACGAAAGCAAATATGGCAGGCTGATCAGGACCCGTCGCCGCGCGTAATTCCGTCCGCGAGGCCGGAAGCTCGTACAGCACGACGGTGGCTTCCGGTTTCGGGGGCGCCCGGTTCGCAACACTTATCGAACCGTCGGCGCCACCGTAGCCGAGTGCTCCAAGCAAATCTTCAACTTCTGCCTTGGCAGCATCGGATCGCACATAGATGGATGCGAGTTCCGGATTGACGTGATCGAGCAGGCGGCGCAGAGACGACGAGCGAGACGAGTTGGACACCGTCACAAAGCTCATCGACGCACCGCCACTTTCGCCAGCTGGCTCTACACCGGCGCGACCGGCCCGGCGCGCGTATCTCTCGATCAGCGTTTCTACAGCCGTAGTCGTGCGAGAGGCGACTATGGTTCGTGCCGCCTCCCTTGGCACTTCGGCCATAATGGATTCCAGGGCGATGATGTCTTCCGAGGCGATGATGTCATCCGCCCAGGCGATGACGACACCCTTTATGGATTCCAGCTTTAGCGCGGAGCTACGAATCAACCCGAGGATGGCCGTGGAAGCCCCCGCCACGACTTGCGGCTGGTTCGCGGCCAAGAGACGCATGGCGCGAGGAATGCCGGTGATGGGGACCGTGCGAAGCGATCGATCTCCGCTGTCTCTGATGCCCCGCGCTACCGCGATAGCGGATTCGGAGTCTGCCGTCAGCACAAGCAACTGGATGGCATCGTCTTCGCCATTCACGCGATCGAGCACTTGCGGGAGAAATTCCGCCATCGATGAAGGGTCGAAGGGAAGAACGAATACGGAGTTCTGCCCGCGAACTACAGCTACCTGTTTTGCCGTCGCGTTGTCCTGCTCGCTGTCGTCCTGTCCCTTGGGTTTCCCGATCTTCACACGATCCTCCGCTTTATGAATGGCGCTCCCCGCGCGGGCGGAGTAAGATAGCAGAGAATTCGAGATGGCGTTCGGCGGGCGCAAGTACAAGCGTTCCACCCTTTCCCGTGGACTCATGATCACGACGATCGTACTGATTCGGTGCACGCCTCAGGCGACCCCCCAGGCGGCGATTCGGCTCGCGGGAATCGAAGGCGTTTCCGAGGTCTATTCCGTTTCGGGGGAGTGGGACCTTGTAGCGATCGTCAAGGTGTCCGAATACGAGCAAATCGCGCGAGTGGTTACCGAAGAGTTTCCGCTCGTATCGGGCATCGAGCGCACTCAAACACTCACGGCGTTCCGGGCATATTCGAAGAAGGATTCAGAACAGGCGTGGGACGTGGGAGCGGAGTGAGGAAGCAAGGACAAGGGACAAGGGACAAGGGACAAGGGACAAGGGACAAGGGACAAGGGACAAGGGACGACACGGGTTCCTGATTTCTCATTCCGGTTCCTGGCGTGCCGGTCCCTTGTCCCTTGTCGCTTGTCCCTGCTTCACCCTATCCCACGCACCAATCCGACCTGCTCCTGAATATTTCTTCCCATTTCCCGGCCTTGAAGCCGAGTATCGCGAGGTAGGTCTTGCCGCCGAACCGCCACCCTTCGAGGATTATCTCGTCGACACCATCGCCTGTGAGATCAAGGTGATCCAGATAGCGGCGGAATTCCGTTTCCCCAAGCGGTCCGAAGACCTTGTGGGCAAACGTCGCGCGATAGGTCCCCGTAGCGTCCTTGTCGGCGATCACGAACATGTGGCGCGTCATTGCCTTGGGCGAAGAGCCCGAAGTGGCAACCGAGTCGATCCACCAGGCCACTAGTGTGGGCGCGGGGCCCGCACCGGTAGGTATCGCCAAAGCGCGCGATTCCAGTGAGTCGAGCACCGGATTCATAGCCGCGTCGACCGCCTCAGCCGTTGCCCGACGCATGCTTTCCGCAAGGTTCGCGGACTGTGCGGGCTGCGCCGCATGCTGCCATCCAAGTTGGGCGCTCGACGCAAGCATCTCCACCGCAAAGCCACCCGCTCGGTCCCCTTCGAGTTTCACCATCGCGAGCGGGATGGGATTCTTGCAATTCGCCAACTCGTAAACTGGCTCGTTGCCGTCCCACATACCGCGAACAATTTGCGCGGTGCCGTCGGTGTTGCCGTCGCGATATAGCGTATAGCTCTTTCCCTTTCGCATGTACATCGCGTCGAAACGTCTCCAACCGTCAGCATCCAGAACAATTGGCTTCAGCTGTGCCCCGGATAGCGCCGCAACAGGCAAGAGTCGCGGCTGGTCGCGCGTACCAAACACCTGGAAGAGGATATTAGGCCGCTGCGTCAGATCGAGCATATCAGCGAGCGGAGGGGCGTCGCTCGACCCTGCATCGTCCGCCTGACCGGCTCCGCTTGAACGGTTTCCCATTAAAACCACGACTACTATGCTTGCCACTAGCGCGACGCCCAGTAGCCCGAGTCGGAGCTTGGACGTGCTCGACGCGTCACCGCGCGAAGCGCGACGAGGCTGAGGGCGGCGACTGGATGGCGAGGAGCCGAGTTGCACTTTGTGAGTTTACGCCGAGGTTATCTGAATGTTGCATTCCAGGGATCCGAATTCCCCCCGATAAGGACGCGCAAGGAATTGAGGATGCAACACTTCGGGAGCTTATCCCGCCCGAGGGGGTAGCTTGAACAATGCTTCTTCCCCGTGCCACCTTACCGCCCGTGAGACAGACTTTTGGTCTATTCGCTTCGGGAGTGTGCGCGGTGCTCGCATCTGCGCTGATTCCCGGAGCCGTCGTAGGTCAGCGGGGCTCTCGTGCCGTAAGTCTCGCCATACAGCCACGGGTAGGCGATACCATCCGCACGCGTATCGACCAGCGCATGCAGGTGACTGTCACACGCCGCGCTGCCAGTTCCGACACGAGTCTCACGATGACTTCGTCCATGACCGTGCTATCCCGGAATATCGTTCAGATGGTCGATGACAGTGGAGCGACGGTTCTGATAATAACGGACTCCGTGGCTGTGTCGGAATCGGGAATAGCGGGCATGCCAGTGCCGGAAGACCTGATACGTGCTTTGCAGGGTAAGCGCATGAGAATGCGTATGACCAGAGAAGGTTCGGCAAAGCTTCTCGACAGTCCCGATCTGCTAGCCCAGGGCGCGCAGTCGTTCGTCTCACAGATGCCGGCGATGTTGCCCGCGCGACGTGTGGCGCCCGGCGACACATGGTCTCATGCGATGACGATTCCGATCACCGGTCAGCCGGAAGCGGGGGGGACGGGGACGATTTACGCGGTGTTCCGGCTCGATTCTCTCACATCTTCCGGCGACAGGGCTTTCATCTCCATGCGCGGTACGGTGGATCGCGACTCCAGCGCAGCCGAAATGGCTGAAGGTGTGACACGTGCATCTTCGGGCAGCGTGTCCGGAAGCCTGCAATTCGACAGAAAACGGGGTTGGCTAAGCGATGCAGAAACCACGATTCTGGTGAAATCGGTTCTGCACAAGGCTTCCGCGCCGAATCAGGCACCGATGCGATTCCAGATCCGCGTCACGCAGCGAATACGCACAGCGAAGAAGGCATGGTAGGCAGTGGGGGTTTCTGGGTGATCCCCTGGATCCCCCTTCCCATTCGTCTGGCGCAACCGGCATGAACGACCAACACATAGTACGCTCAACTTCCTTCGGATAGATTAGGGACGTGAGACTCGTCCATCTCGCCGATCTTCACATCGGCTTTCGACAATACCATCGCCTCACTCAGCGCGGTTTCAATCAGCGCGAGGCGGACATCGAAGGCAGCTTCCAGCGCGCCGTAGACCTCGTTATACGACTTGCTCCCGACTTGGTGGTGATCGGCGGCGACATTTTTCACACGGTGCGGCCGATGAATCCGGCCATCGTGCACGCGTTTACGAATTTCGCCCGGATGCGTCGCGAGCTGCGCGGGGTTCCAATCGTCATGGTGGCTGGGAACCATGACCAGCCACGGTCCACGGAGACTGGCAGTATTCTCGGACTGTTCGAGGAGCTCGAGATCGATGTTGCGCATTCCGGCCCAAGGAAGTTCGAATTTCCTGAACGCGATCTTTTCGTCCTCGCTGTACCGGATCTTCCGGGCCCTCGTCCGGAATTGCTGCCCACGCCGGGATACCAGCACAATGTGCTACTGATCCACGGCGAGGTGGAGGGTGTGTTGCCCGCCGCCGCGCGTGTGGAACGCGCTGCGTTGGAAATTACGCGGCGGGAGCTAAATGCAGACAAGTGGTCGTACGTGGCTCTCGGCCACTACCATGTACACAGGCAAATCGCGTCGAACGCTTTCTACTCGGGCTCGCTCGATTATACCAGCACGGATCCCTGGAGCGAGCTCGCGGAAGAGCAAGCGCTTGGCTTGGCCGGAAAGGGTTTGATCGAGTACGACCTGAGCATCCCCAAGCACACCTTCCATCACCTGGAGTGCAGCCGCTGTGTACTCGACTTGCCGCCCTTGCGCGCGCTCGGCAAGTCGCCCAAAGAGCTGGACGCGGAGATCAAGAACTACCTCGAAGCCGTCCCGGGTGGCATCGACAACATGATTGTTAGGCTCGTCGTGCAGGACGTGCCGCGGCACATTGGGCGCGAGCTCAACCATCGGCAGCTGCGTGAGTACAAACGGCGCGCGTTCCATCTGAACATCGACTTCCGACGGCCGGTCATAACGAGAACGTCTACCGGGGGAGCGCCAGGCCGGCGCCCGATGCTCAGCGATGTGCTTCGGGTATATCTGGGGAATCGACTGCTCGACAGCGCCCTTAACCGGGACGAGCTCATCAAGCTTGGAGTGCATTACCTCGAGCAGGCTGACGCCTCCGCGGTTGGAGTGCACTTCCTCGAGTTGGGGGGCGCGTCCACGGTTGGGCCGGCCAACGAAGAGACGCGCCCACTGTAGTGCGCCTGCACACCCTCAAGCTCGAAAACTTCCGTCAGCACGCGGACACGCAGATCGACTTTCATTCCGGCCTCACCGGCATCATAGGACCTAACGGGTCCGGTAAGAGCACAATCCTGGAGGCGATTGCCTGGGCAATCTATGGCAACGCAGCGGCGCGTGGCACACGTGACAGCATTCGATTCTATCGCGCCAAGCCCCGGGCCTCCGTTCGGGTAACGCTCGACTTCGAGCTTGGTGGACATGGGTATCGCGTTGTGCGGGGGCTCACGACTGCCGATTTGTATCTCGACGGGGGGTCCGCCTCCATCGCTACAACCACCACAGGCGTAACGGAGCTGCTTCGCAAGCGAATCGGTATGTCGCGCGATGAGTTCTTCAGCACGTACTTCACGGGCCAGAAAGAGCTTAGTGTGATGGCCGCGATGGGTCCGTCCGAGCGCGGCCAATTTCTCTCTCGCGTGCTTGGTTACGAGCGGCTGCGAGGAGCTCAGGACCTTGCGCGGCGCCGTCGGCAGGAGTTCGTGGCCGAGATCGGCGGCCTGCGGCAGGGAATGTCGGATGCGGTTCAGATAACGGCGCGTGTTGGCTTTGCGAGGAAGGCTTTGACGTCGGCGGAGCAGCTTGCCGCCGCGGCGGAGAGACGCAAGCAGGAGGCGGATCGGGCTCTCTCGGCCATTCGTCCCACATGGGAGTCATCGCAGCAGGAGCGCGAGCGGCTTCAGGCCCTGCTGGTTGACTTGCGCCTGGCAGAGGCGGAGCACGCCGCTCATCGGCGCGAACTGGAACGCCTCGATCGCGATTTCGCAGAGACCGCCGCCGCACGAGAGACGCTGCAGCCTCTCGAGGAGGGTCTTCTCTCGTTCAATAGTCTCGTAAGCGAATTCCAGCGGCAGGACGCGCTGGCACGGGAGGAGGGGCGCCGCTCCGCACTTATTCGGGAGCGGGGCGCGCTATCGGAAGAGCTTCGCGGTCTCCAGGAACGGCAACGAAGGATGGAACAGGCACCCGCGCTCGAAGGGGAAACGATCGAGGCACTCAAAACGAAGCGCGAGCAAGCCGTAAATACCGATCGTGAACTCGAGGTCAGGCGTACTGACTGGACGCGCGATCAGCAGGAAGCATCGACGAAACGGGAAACGCTACGAAAACAATACGCCGAGCTCAAGGAACAGCGAGAGCAGCTGAAGCGCGCCGGGCCCGATGGCATTTGCCCCACGTGCATGCGGCCGCTTGGCACCAATTTTCAGTCAGTGCTTGAGCTACTTGGCGACCAGATGGAAACCGTGCTGGTGGATGGGCGGTACTACAAGGACCGGCTTGAGCAGCTCACGCAGCGTCCGGAGGAACTGGTTGTGCTCGAGGAGCGACGGCGCGCACTATACGAGGACCTCACCAGCGTCGAGCGCCGCTTGACGAAAATTCAGGTCGCGATTCAAGAGAAAGCTCAACTCTCGGCGGAACTACAGGCCAAGGAGAAGCGAGAGGCGCTTCTTACCAGCGAGTTGGACACAATACCCGCGGGCTACGATGCCCATTCCCACCAGAGCATCCGTGTGGAATTGGAACGCCTTGGACCGATCGACCAGAAGGCCGCGCGCCTTCGCATGCAAATCGAGCGAGAGCCGCAAATAATCTCTGAACGGAACAGAGTGGCTGCAGCGCTTGCGCACTCAGCCGAGCTCGTCAGCGTTCTGAGCGCGGAGCGCGCGACAGCCGCATTCTCGGAGGACGTATTTCTCAGACTCCGGGATGCGCACGCAAAAGCAGCTGCGGAGTTGCATGCCGCCGAGCTGCAGGCGGCATCGGTGACTAGCACAATGCAGGGTGCACAGGCTGCGCTCACCGCCGCCGAAAATGCGGCGCGCGAGCTTTTGGAACGACAGAAACTCCTCGATGAGCTGAACATACAACGCCGCCTGCATGAAGAGCTCGACCGCGCGTTCAGTGACCTGCGCGGCGATCTCAACGCCGAAATGGGTCCCGAGCTTTCCGACATAGCCAGCGCGTTGCTCGGCGAGCTCACGGATGGGCGGTATACTCGCCTGCAGCTGGACGAGCACTACGACGTCATCGTACACGAAGATGAAATTGCCAAGCCGGTGATCTCGGGAGGTGAGGAGGATCTGGCGAATCTCGTCCTCCGCCTCGCTGTCTCTCAGATGATCGCCGAACGTGCGGGGCAACCGCTGTCGTTGCTTATTCTCGACGAGATATTCGGCTCTCTCGATGAAATGCGGCGCGCAAGTGTGCTCGCGCTGCTGCGCCAGCTCAAGGACCGGTTCGAACAGGTGATTGTCATCACTCACATCGAATCCGTGCGCGAGGCACTCGATCGCATGATTACAGTGAGGTACGATGATACGACCGGATCGTCGGTCGTTGAGCAATCACGCTCGACCGGACGTGGAAAGCCGGAGACCCGGCGGACCGAAGAAGCGGGAGCGGCGGACTGATGCAGCAACCGGCTTGATGGCCGTCTCGAGAGTACGTAGCCATGCTCGCGTTACCGGGCCTGTAATTGCGCGCGCCGCCGATATCCCCGCTCTCAACACCGTCTTCAGTGACGCGTTCACCGAGCGGTATCGCAGGGATGGAATGACGGGAGTCCGTGTTCCCTTTCTGAATCCGAGCATCTGGTTGTACTCGGTCGAGGATGCTGCTGGAGGCGCGCTGGTATGGCGGGATGAGCGTGACGAAATCATTGCGTTCAACATGGTCCACCAATCCGGCGTTGAGGGCTGGATGGGACCGCTGTCCGTACGTCCCGAGCGGCAGGGGCGCGGGCTGGGCAAGGAAATCGTGCGGGCGGGGGTAGAGCGTCTCAAGGCTAACGGTGCGACGACCATTGGTCTGGAAACGATGCCTCGAACGATGGACAACATTGGCTTTTACTCGAGCCTGGGCTTTATCCCAGGGCCGTTGACGATCACGCTTACGCTGGAAGCGATGGTGAGCGAGAGGGCACCATACCTTCTGGGAAGTTTGTCGCGCCATGACAAGAGGGCGGCGATCGCTCAATGCGGCGCGCTGACGTCCGCGCTCATGCCTGGATACGACTTCGGACGCGAGCTGTTGATTACAGACACCCTTGGCATTGGTGAGACTGTGCTGATGTGGCGAGCGGACCGCATCGTTGGCGTCGCGCTGTGCCATTCGGCGTCGCTCGTCGAAGGAAGGGCCGGCGAGGAAATGCGAGTGCTCAAGTTGGTGCTCGAGCGGGAAACTGACCTCGAGCAATTTGCGCGCACTCTTGCCGACTTCGCGCGGCGGCGCTCCGCTCAGCGAGTCGCCTTTCGAGTACAGACGGAGTATCTGTCGGCGTATGAGCGACTGGTAGCGATGGGCGCCCGGGTGCGCTGGACGGACCTCCGAATGACACTCAAAGGGTTTGGGGAAGCCAAGGCGAAGGGAGGGGGTTTGGTGTGGTCTAATTGGGAGATATAGCAGGCCTCTTCGGCCGCGTGCGTATCTCGGTTACCAACGGGCTTATATGTAGGACTACAGCATTTTGACGTCGCACAGAAACACAGCTAAAATTATACAGAAGCTGTGCCTTTTCCTCCGGAGTCTTCGCCCTGATGACACCGCGCCGTAAACGGACGATCGCTGGCTCTCCCGCGGTAAAGCAATCACGACGGGCCCCGAACGCCGGGGATACGGCACTGTATAAGCGCCGGGTTGCGGAGGGCCTCGGCGGTCTTGTTTCGTACGGGGCATCAGCGGGTGTTTTTGCCCCGACAGGACGGCACGACGACTGGACCCGCAAAAACATGGATATGGATCAGAACAAGCTCGATGCCGCCAAGAAGATCCTTGGTGTGAGAACCGAGACCGACGCCGTTGATGCGGCGCTCGACCTCGTGCTGTTCCATAGCGAGGTGCGCGCCGGCATCGACCGCATGGTGGCCGCTGGGGGGATCGGCGACGTCTATGAGCGCGGGTAGGTCATGCCGAAGTACGCGCTCGATATCAATGTGTATATCGATGCATTCAGGAATGAAGGAAAGGCCGCGGAGCTGAAGAGTTTCTCGCGGCCTTTCTGCCATTTACCTATCTCAACGCAATCGTCATTATGGAACTACGCGCTGGAGCACGCACGCGGCGCCAGGCGGCTGCGCTCGAGATGAGCGTCATCGCGCCCTTTGCTCGGCGGCGGCGCGTCTTCGCGCCATCAGCTGGCGCGTTTCAGGAATGCGGTCGTGTGCTCGCGGACGTGGCAGCGGATGGTCTGACCGTGGATAGTAGACGGTCGCTGATCAGCGACGTCCTACTCGCCGCTTCCTGCAAAGAGGTTGGTGTAACGTTGGTAACTCACGATGCGGACTACCGCGTGATCGGACGCCGGCTCAAGGGATTTGGCTTCGTAAAGCCATTCCCCTGAAATCGAAGGCATCGCGTGCCGGAGCGGGACCGATCACGCTTCGTGAACGCTACTACCCCCGATCACTCCGCTTCCGCTTTGGCACCCCCTCCTCCCGATCACCCGGCGTTCCTCGCGCCACGATTCCCCAGATTACGCAAAAAACTCCCAGCGTGAGAAAAAGATGAACCCATCCTGGCCCCTCGAAAGCGAACGTAGCCACCGCCCATCCAATCAGCATAACCACACCAGCAGGGATGGCTGACTTCTCGATGTAACGTTCTCGTTCGCTGCGCGTCTCTCTAGTGTTCATGTGATTGACTCACCTCTGAGCGATATCTAAATTGCATTCCAGTTGGGAACGAAGAGCCTTAATTTTTGAGCCAACAAGTCCACCGGGTGGGTTCGACAAACCATATTGACGTCATGCCCCAGTGCGGGGAAGGCGGAAGGTGTGGTGAGGACCTCATACATTCGACTGGGCTTCAAAAAAACCTCTTCGTTCCTTCTTTTTCGGGGGCCCCGCCGCAAGGCGGGGCTCTCGTGTTTTCTGCCACAAGCCGACCGACTCAGCGATCGAACAAGTTAGATTCCCACCGCAATCGCTACAAGCACCACAGTGAAAGGGACGACGATGACAGATGCCAAAATGAAGTACGGCCGGGACCCCGAAGGAGATGGTTCCAACGCGTCCGAAGCTGACCCGCCCGCGAAAGGAATTGTGGCGCGCCGCCGAACGTCGAGCGAGATCGCGTCACCCACCGCTGGTTGGGGGCTCGACCTCGACGACGCCCCGGTTCGCGACGCCGAATTCGAGGATGTCGTCCGTCGCATGTTGGAGCTCGTGGGGGAAGATCCCGATCGGGAAGGACTTCTGCGAACTCCACAGCGCGTTGCGAACGCCCTCACCTGGCTCACGCGCGGCTATGAGACCGATGTCAAGGACGTTGTTGGCAACGCGATATTCGAAGAGACTCATGAGAACATGGTTCTTGTGCGCGACATCGACCTGTATTCGCTCTGCGAGCATCACATGCTGCCATTCTTCGGCAGAGCTCACGTCGCGTACATCCCGGACGGCAAGATCGTGGGCTTGTCCAAACTGCCCCGAATAGTCGATGTCTTCGCTCGCAGGCTCCAGGTCCAGGAGCGCCTTACCGAGCAAATCGCGCAGGCAATACAGGATGTTCTTCAGCCGCGCGGCGTCGGTGTGGTAATCGAGGCGAACCATCTCTGCATGATGATGCGCGGCGTAGAGAAGCAAAACTCCAGAACCATCACGTCGGCGCTTCGCGGCGCATTCCGGACCGATGCGAAGACTCGCGAGGAGTTTCTCCATCTCGCGCACAACTCGTCCATGCGGTGATGGGAGGGTTGGAGGGGCGGAGCGCAGTCGTTACCGGAGCATCGCGAGGTATCGGCCTCGCGACTGCGCGCGCGCTCGCCGACGCTGGTGCGCGCGTCGTGATGCTGGCGCGCGGAGCGGACGCGCTTCGTGAACGCGCCGCCGAAATCGGAGCATCGGCGGTTGACCTGCCGTGCGACGTCGCCGACCAGACCGCCATCGTGCGCGCCGCGCAACATATTCTGACCGAGCTCGGCGGCGCGCCCGATATTCTGGTCAACAATGCCGGCCTGTTCATGCTCGGCAAAATCGATGCGATTTCGCAAGCTGACTTTACCGCCTCGGTCGAGGTGAATCTCATTGCGCCTTTCGTGCTCGTCAGAGCCTTTCTTCCGGCCATGCGCGAGCGCGGGAGCGGCCATCTCATCACGGTCGGCTCGATCGCCGACAGACAGATCTTTCCCGAGAACGCGGCTTATGCCGCGAGCAAGTTCGGAGTGCGCGCCCTGCATGAAGTCGTGCGGGCCGAGCTTCGCGGCACGGGCATTCGGGCCACGCTGGTTTCGCCAGGACCAACGGACACACCGCTGTGGGATCCTATGCATGCGCGCGCCGATCTTGCGCCGCGCACGGCCATGCTATCCGCCGAAGCGACGGCCGACGCGATCATGTACGCGGTGACGCGCCCCGCGACTGTCAATGTCGATGAGCTGCGCCTCACTAGATCCTAGTTCGAAGTCCGCCATCCGCGTCTGAACGATGCACGTTGATCTGCTCGAGTTTCTTCGCTGCGTGAGGCCTCACGAACCGAGCTGGCTCGTTGCGACGGTGGATCGCGTCGAGGAACGTGACATTTTGTTAGGCCGCCTTGGCTGTCCCGTATGTGGCACCGAGTATTCGATAGATAGGGGCGTCGCGGATTTTAGAGGCGATGCGAGCCAAAGCGCTACCCGCGCGGCAGCCACTTCACCCATCTCACCGTACATTGATCCGCCCGCGACCAACGATCTCGCCTTACGCGCCGCCGCTCTTCTCGATCTCACCACGCCAGGTGGTTTTGTGCTACTGGCTGGAGCCTGGAGCGTGGCTGCATTCGAGTTGGTCGCACTCCTGGATAGCGTCCACGCACTGGTCCTGAATCCCGCAACGCATGTCGCTTCTGGGTACGGTGTCTCAGTCGTATTGTGCGACGATGACGTCCCGATTCGGCCAGGCTCCTCGCGAGGCGCGGCGCTGGACGCCAGGCATTCAACCCCCGAATGGATCGCTGAAACCACTGCGGCAGTCCGGGCTCACGGAAGGATAGTGGCGCATGCGGATGCCCAAATTCCCGGCGATGTGACCGTTCTTGCCCGCGATGCGCGCAACTGGGTAGCGGAAACAACTCGGGCGTCCGCGAGCATTGTTCAGATCACTCGCACCCGCCCGGCTTAAAGCGTAGCCTCGGTCAGCCATCAGCCATCAGCCATCAGCCATCAGCGATCAAACCATCGGCCATCAGCCATCATTTCACGGCTTCGCAACCTTGGGATCGACGCTCTGACCAGCCGCTTTAGCGGCCGCCTTCCTGTGCCACACCGAAGTTGGTCGAATTGATTCCCCCCGCGAGTCGGCGAACAACATGGAGTTGTCGGCTGCTGTTGCGATTACCGAGACCGGTGTGCCGACCGGCATTACGGGGTCGGAGCTTCCGCCCTGCGCGCGGCTGTTCGTCCGTGGCGTGAGAGTCAGCGGTCCTCCGCTTGGGTCAGCGAAAGCGTCGCCCGCGATCACGAGCGGCTGTTGAGCGGTATAGTGCGCGGTTAGCGCGAATCTTCCGGGCGAAAGATTGAGTTCAACGATACGAGCACCCACAAAAGCGGTCGAATCGGAAGACGTCGCAAGTATCCAGTCTCCGTAAATGCTCGCGCTCTGTGCCGGCGTGTGGGCTGGATTCCTCTCCTGCAAGCGCCCGCGGCGCTGGCCACCGCAAGCGCCCGCCAGAGCAACGATCGCCAGCAACTTTACTATTCGATACACAGCTTATCCTCCCCTGAGTCTGACAACAATTCCTGGGACACCATTTCGCCAGCCGCATTCACGTTCGGATACCGGGGGCCCGAGCGCAAGGTTCCATGTGTTTGTGACTCTGCAACCAGGAGCCTTCAGGAGTCACCGCCATCAACATACAGCGCGTCGACAAGCGCCTTATGCCGCTGCCCGATGATTCGCCGCTTCACCTTGAGAGTTGGAGTAAGCTCGCCGCCCTCTATGCTGAAGTCCTGGTCGAGCAGTCCGATCTTCTTCGGCATCTCGAATTTGGCCAATCCATGCAAGCTTCCGAAGACTTCCTTTTCGATCTTCGCCTTAACCAGCGGTTGAGCGAGCAACTGAGCGCGGTTGGTCCACAACAGATTTTTGAGCTTCGCCCACTTTTCCAGTGTTTCGAAATTGGGCACTACGAGCATTATGGGAAACTTCCTCTTGTCACCGATCATTACCGCCTGTGACACGTACTTGTTCATCTTGGCCTGATTCTCTACCGGCTGTGGCGCGATGTTCTTGCCGCCGGCTGTAACAATTATGTCCTTTTTGCGATCCGTGATCCGCAGAAACCCGTCCTGAAGCTCGCCGATATCTCCGGTGTGAAACCATCCTTCGGCGTCTATGGCCTCGCTCGTCGCTTCCGGCTTGTTCAGGTAGCCGAGCATGATGTTCGCGCCGCGCGCCAGAATTTCGCCATCAGCGGCAATTTTGACGTCGACTCCCGGAATGGGGCGCCCAACGGTGCCAATCCGGAAATGCTGCGGTGTATTGCAGGAAATGATGGGAGAGGTTTCAGTAAGCCCATATCCTTCGAGAATCATGAGACCAGCGGAGTAGAAAAACTTGTTGATCTCCGGAGCCAATGGAGCTCCACCCGAGACGAATAACCGGAGTCGTCCGCCGACTCGAGCCTTCAGCTTGGAAAAAACCAGTCTGGTTGCAATCGAATACTTGAACGCCAGCAATCCTGCCGGAGTTCGCCCCGCCAGCTTCTCGTCAGCCCATTTGTCACCCACCTGCCGGGCCCAGAAAAAAATGCGTTTCTTGATTGCTCCGCTCGCGAGTGCGTTTTCCAGTACGCGGGCGTAAATTTTCTCATAGATGCGCGGCACGGACACAACGATTGTCGGACGGACCTCGCTGAAGTTCGCGAGCAACGCGTCCACCGACTCCGCGTACGCCACCGACACGCCGCTCGCGTGCATGAGGTAGTGGCCCACCGTGCGCTCGAAGCTGTGCGATAGAGGGAGGAAGCTGAGAGCAATGTCGTCGTGAACCATCGGCACAAGACTCATGACAGCCTGCACGTTCGAGTAGAAATTACCGTGCGTGAGCATTGTTCCTTTCGGCTCGCCGGTGGTGCCTGAAGTGTAGATGATCGTCGCCAGATCATCGGGTGTTACCTCCAGCGCGTCCGAGCGGTACCGCGCGATGTCAGCGGCCGTCTCGCCATCTGCGCCCTTATGCTCCAGCTGGGCCAGCGACATGTCGGCACCTGGAAGCTCCTCCGTAAAACCGATGACATGGGCGACAACCGGCACCGAGGCGCGGATCCCAGCCACCTTGAGCGCCTGCTCGCTCGTCGAGACGAAGATCGCGACGCAGCGCGAATCATTGAGGATGTATGCGATCTGCTCCGGGATCAGAGTCGGATAAATCGGTACGTCGGCGATTCCCGCGGTCAGGCACCCATAGTCAGCCAGCGCCCACTCAGGCCTGTTCTCCGCGAGTATTGCAACATGGTCGCCACGGTTCACACCGATAGCGCGAAGACCGCGCGCAATGCGGCGGACCCGCTCCGCGAACGTAGCGTGCGAAACCGATCTCCACTGCGCGTCCGACTTGAATTGCAGCGCGTCCGGTCTGTTATATTTGGTTACCGCATCGAAAAAGAGGCGCGTGAGCGTTCCCGGCGGTGACGCAATTTGCCCGCCTGTCGCGAAGGTTTGCGGTGCGCCGGACAGTGTCGTGGTCATCACTCTCCAGTGGTACGTGGTGTGGAGTCGATTCTACGGCTGCCGAACAATTTGGACGACAAAACGTACCGGGCTCCCGGGCACCAGCGAGTTATCCGGCCGAGTCGCTGTCGCTTCGACGACGACAGAATCGGGTACGATCCTGACTGCGGCCGAAAAGCGAAGGCGTCGCGCGGCAACGCCCTGCGCGTCCGTCGTGTCTACGACCGACGGCCGATCCGCTTCGTTCGTGAGAACCACTCGCGTGGTGTCAGTCACCGAAGCGGAATCACCAGTAGGTGCGGCAATTCGAAAACGCACCAGGTAATTCGGAACAGCCACTGAGGTATCCGCACCGCCCACTGTAAGGCTGTCATGACCCAGAAATACGCGCAGGTCTCCACTGTTTGTGGCTCCCTGCAGGGAGAATGGCATGGACCTGCGAAGGCTGTCGAGTCCGAAAAGCGTGTCGGGGCGCAGCGTTACGCGAATCGTAATTCGCTCGGATTGAAGCCCGCCTATGCTGGCGATCACTGTAGCCTGTCCGGACCTCCGTCCGAAGATTCGGCCCGTAATGCTGTCGACCGTTACGATACCGGTGTCGAGGATGTAGAAGCGGATCGGTGCGTCCGAGATGACATCGTTGCTCGAGTTGAATGCGCGGGCACTGAGTGAAACTACCTGGCCCGAGCTGTCGCGTAGCGAGTCGCCAACAACGATGGCCGGTAATTCAACAGGGTCAATCTCGATCGCCACTGCCGCGTCCGGATCGGTTCCGAACTCGCTGCATGACAGAAGCACTGCTCCCATGGTGAGCGAAGTCAGAGCGAATGATGCAAGCGAGAACACCCACCGGTTCACGAAGCTTCCTGAAGTCATTGAAACCTTTCCTGTAACTCAGTCACCAGTTGGGCGTACGCTCGCGCCGAAGCATCGGAAGCATTTCGCACAACAACTGGCTGGCCGGCCGCGAACGCTTCCGCGGCGGCCGCCGAACGGGGCACAACAACGTCGAACACCATATCCGGGGGAAGGTGCCGCCGCACATAGTCGGCAACGCGAGTACAGACTTCGTTGTTCTCATCGAACATTGTCAGGACGATACCATCGAGTGTGAGCTCTTCGTTGTCGAGGGAAATGTTCTCCAGGGCTCGCAGGATCTGTGGCGTGGTCTGTAGCGCAAGGGGCTCGCATTGAAGCGGAACGATGACATGCTGGCTTGCCGACAACACCTGCCGCACAATGCCACCAAGACCGGGAGGAGTGTCGACGATCACGACATCGCAGCGCGCCCGCGCGCTGGCAAGCAGCGCAGGAAGCAGATCCGTCTCGACCATCAACTCCTGAAATGCACTCTGATCACTTTCATTGGTAACGGTCCCCACCAGAATGACCCTGAGCCAGGGTAGAGTGGTGGGCAGGACTATCTCCCGGAGTGTACGGGTTCCGGCGATATAATCCGCCAGACCGTACGCTGTGTGATTCGGGCGCAGTCCCGCACCATACTTTACCGCGCCCTGAGGATCACAATCTACCAGGAGCGTCTTCACGCCACGTAGCGCGAACTCCGCGGCCAGGTTCACGGCGGTGGTCGTTTTGCCGACGCCCCCTTTCTGACTGACTACGGCCAGGACATGCCCCACCTGTTATTCGCGTTCCGGCACGGCGCCGGCATCGCTGTCGGTCTTGATGTGCTCGAGGGTCTCGCGCGCGTGCCTGACCCACCTTTCGCCCTCTTCACCCGCGGGCGCGTTCGCGAGAAACGCGTCGAGATGTTCGCCGGCGGCGGACGAATCCCCGCGTTTGAGTAATAGGAACGCCAGGCCATAGTGTGCTCCGGATAGCCCTGCATCAAGCTCGAGAGCACGTTGATAGGCACGGATCGCGTCGTCCATGCGGCCGGTCCTTGAAAACGCGATCGCCATATTCTGGAGAATGCGCGGATCGTTGGGGCGATCACGCAGCGCGAGACGATACGACGTGAGGGCGGCGTCAAAGTCTCCCTGGCGCTCGAGCGCCAGAGCTTCACTCAGGTAGTCCAGCCGCTGCGGCTTTGCGGCGCCGCGCGGGTTATCGCCGAAAAAGCGGCGCCACCAGGACATGCGTTTGTGTCGAGTGTTCGGAGACTGATGGGCGGAGCGAGGGAAAGTGACGGCGCGAACCTTCTACGCGGCATCTCTTGGCGACCGCCAAGTTACCGTCTTCACCACCCGGCGGCAACCGCGCTTCCGTGCACTGCGCGAGGTGGATATTTTGGATGCGCGGCTCTCGGCCGCCCGCGACTTTGGCCGCTCGAAGCCGGAGACTCAGTCCACCAGGAGCAGCCACATGTCACCACGCCGCCAACCGATCGACCGAAGCCGCGGAATCTTCGAGGTGGACTGGCAACTCTTCGGCGAGTTGTCTCGGGCGCTCGCACTCAAGGTCGCGCGCGGGTACGACCCAGAACTGGTTGTAGGAATCGCCACGGCTGGTGTAATTCCCGGCGCGACGATCGCGGCGATCCTGGGCCGAGAGTTTCACTCCATCGTCGTCAGCCGCCGCATAGGCTCGGAGCGTGTGCGAGCGACCCCTGCGGTTCTCGGCGCCGCCCCCGCGGAAGTGCGCGGCCGCCGCGTGCTGATTGTCGACGAAACCTGCGATAGTGGCGATACGCTCCGTCTGGCGGTCGCGTCGGTGGTTAACGCGGGAGCATCCGACGTCCGCACCGCGGTAGGATTTCAGACCGGAGGTTATGCAGCGGACTTCTCCGCGCTGGAGACTGAGAGTGTCATCATCCTCCCGTGGGATCGCGAGATCCTGAAGGACGGGAATCTGGTGCTACGGCCGGAATATGCGGAGGTGCTTGGGGAGTAGCGGATTGCGGGCTACGGATCGGACTGACCTGACTCCTCTCCTGCACAATACCGGCGTTGAATTACGAATAGCGAGTCGGAAGTCCGCAATCCGCAGTCCGCAATCCGGTTTCTTACGCCGCTTGCACCGCTGCTTCGTACTCCATTCCACGCTCGATTCCCTCGTAGATATTCCCAACCACTTCGCTGGCGCCGAGTAGAAATCTGCAGCGAGAAGCGCCCATTGTACGGCACTCGACCTCGAGCACCGCGATCGGCGTATCCGCCAGCTGGCCGAAGAATCCCGCCAACATTCCGGTGGTAAGAAAACACGCTGGCTGCGGCAGGTGCACAGCGGGGTCAACCTCACGCCAGTCACCTGAGTCGACAGTAGCTACAGCGTCTCCGATAGACCCGAGTGTGAACGATCCCCAACCTGCGTCGCTGAAATAACCTGAGGCGAGTTCGCCAAACTCCTCAAGGTCGAGTTCTCCAGGATCACCATCGATTCGGCCTTTCGCCCATTCCTTGAAGGACTGAAATACGCTTTCACTCCCGGCGTATCCGGCTTCCTGCAGATGCGAGGCGCCCGAAATGGCGGCATCGTTAAGAAGGGTACCCCTGAGCGAAGCAAGCGCGGTCCGGCTCAGTGCGACCATCTGGTGATCGTTGAGATCAATCGAGGTATGTGGCATGAGACTATTCCGTTGTTTGTGAGCGTCCGACCCGGCGTAACAATTCCGCCTCATCGATGACGGTGGCACCAAGATTTCTTGCCTTTTCCAGCTTGCTTCCAGCATTATCACCAGCCACCACGAAGCTCGTCGATTTGGATACCGAACTCGTGACGTGGCCGCCGTGCGCTACAACCAGCTCTGTTGCCTGCTCCCGCGAGAGCGTCGGCAGGGTTCCGGTAATGACGACCGTAAGTCCCGCGAGGGCACCATCGGTCGCCGCGAAGCCGTGCTCTGCAAACTCAACGCCGCGATCGCGGAGCTTCTCAACCAGCACTTGTGTAGTGGGATTCGAGAAATATGCCCTCACCGCATGCGCTATGATCTCGCCTATTCCGCGAACTCGGAGGATGTCCTCTTCAGAAGCGGAGGCAAGAGCGTCGAGCGACCCGAAATGATGCGCCAGAAGCTGCGCTGCACCCACGCCGACGTGACGAATGCCCAGCCCGTTAAGCAAGCGTGAAAGCGGTTGCTTTCTCGAGCTCGCTATCGCCGCGATCAGGTTATCCGCGCTCTTCCGGGCATAGCGCTCGAGCGCCAGGAGCTGATCGGCGGTCAAACTGAAGATGTCCGCGACGTCGTGGACGAGATCGGCGCTGATGAGCTGTTCTATGCGCGCGTAACTGAGCCCGCGGATGTCCATGGCACCCCGCGAGGCGAAGTGAACGATCCCCTCGAGTTGCCGTCCCGGGCACGCGACGTTGGGACAGTAGATGGCCACCTCCTCTTCGTCCCGTTCGGCTGCCGTTTTGCACGCCGGGCATTGACGGGGCATCCGCCATGCTTGCTCAATGCCGGTTCGTCGCTCCGGAAGGGGCGCAATGATCTGTGGAATGACTTCGCCGGCCCGCTTTACCTGCACCCAGTCGCCGATCCGGAGATCCTTGGTCACGACAAGATCTTCGTTATGCAGGGTAGCGAGTTTTACCGTAGTGCCGCCAATCTCCACCGGCTCGAGAACGGCGTAGGGGTTGAGGGCCCCAGTACGGCCGACATTCACACGAATGTCAAGCAGTCTCGTCACGGCGATGTCTGGCGCAAACTTCCGCGCTATGGCCCAGCGCGGCTCGCGGCCTCCCACTATGCCCAGTTCATCCTGAAGAGCGAGGGAGTTCACTTTTAATACGATGCCGTCAATTCCGAAGTTGAGAGACGCGCGTCCACTTCCTTCAATTCGCGCCACGAACTCACTGGCGCTCTCGATGTCCGCGCACCAATTGCGGTGTGACTCGACCGGAATTCCCCAACGCTCCAGCGTGTCAAGCAGATCCCACTGCGATGCGAAGGGAAGGTCGCTGCCCGATGGCGCGGCTGCGGCAAAGCCGTAAAAGCGGAGCGGACGAGAAGCAGTCACTGACGGATCCAGCTGCCGAAGCGCTCCTGCCGCGGCGTTACGGGGATTCGCGAATAGGGATTGCCCATCACGCGCGCGTGCCTCGTTCATGCGTTCGAAGCGATCGAACGGCATATAGACCTCGCCCCGGACCTCGATGATCTCGGGAGGATTGGAGTCGAGAAGCCGGAGTGGAATGTCACGGATAGTCCGGATATTCGGCGTCACATCCTCCCCGATTACCCCGTTACCACGAGTTGCGCCGCGCTCGAGTACGCCGCGGCGGTAAGTCAGAGCTATCGCGGCTCCGTCTATCTTGAGCTCTGCCGTGTAGCCAAGGGCGCGCACATCGTCACCCGCTACACGAAGCAGGCGGCCCTCCCAGTCCCGCAACTCGTCATCGGTGAAGGCGTTGCCAAGCGATAGCATTGCGGTGAAGTGCTGATGCTTGGCAAGAAGGCTTTGTGGGGGCGCTCCAACTCGCGCAGTAGGAGAATCGGGTACTCGGAGCTCGGGAAAGTCGCGCTCGAGGTCCAGAAGCTCGCGGAACAGGCGGTCGTATTCGAGGTCCGAGATCTCCGGGCTATCAAGCACGTGATACTGGTGATTGGCGCGCTCGATACGTTGGCGAAGATCATCCGCGCGAGCTGAATTCTCATGAATCGAGAGGCTCATTGCTGGCACCGCGGTCTCGCCGCTAACGGCGCCTTACTAGGCGTCGTTGTCCTTCGAACCCGCACCACCGTGGTCGCTCCTGGCGAGATAATTCTCCACGAATAGCAATCCGTTTTCACCCGCCCGGCGAACCATCTTGAGCAGCGTATCCATGCTCGACACCTCCTCGAGCTGCTCGCTCACGAACCACTCGAGAAAGTTCTTGGTCATGTGATCGTTTCCCTTTATGGCGAGATCCATGATGCCGTTGATCTGCTTGGAAACGCTCATTTCCCAGTTGAGAGAAAGACTGACCGCCTCATCCGCGGAAGTGAACTTGCTTTTGGGGGCCGGAATCGCCGGAATCTCGATGCGTCCGTCGGCGTCGACGACGAACTTCACGAAGCGCATGGCGTGCTCGCGCTCCTCGAGAGCCTGTTTGTAAAAGTGCTTGGATAGGGCCGGCAGTCCTTCGCAATCGAAGTAAGCCGCGATGGCAACGTATTGGAGAGACGCGCCAAACTCGTGGCCTATCTGCTCGTTGAGAATGCCGTTTATTTCGGGACTGATCAGCATCGTGCTATTCTCCGGTCGATCTGTGGGTCGTTCTGAAGCTCGTGCTGCTGAAAGGTAGCGAAGTGCGGGACGACGGACGAGGGATGTGTTTTTTGGGAGTGGGGGTTGGGGGTTGGGGAGTGAACAAGCACTGCGAAGACTTGAGAGGGGAAGCGGAGATGAGAAAAAAAAAGAGCAGCGTCGCGGCTGAGGCCGCTCGGCTGCTCCACTTAAACTCCCCATCCCCCATCCCCCATCCCCCATTTCCACTCATCCCCCTACGCGGTTCCTTCCCGTCCTATCGCTGCCCAGGCAAGCGATGTCATCCTGTCCAGTTCGTCGTGCGCCGCATCGGGCAGGAGTGTCTCCGCGACGCGGTGCTCGGGTCCTTTCAGATAGCCATCGAGCAGTCGGCGCATGAAGGCGATGAGCATCAACCTTTCGCGTTCCGCACCACGCTGCGCACCCTGCGTCTCCGCATGAACACGCTTCAGTGCCTCGAAACGATGAGCATTGCGAAGGGCACTCGCCGTTAGTGATGCAATCACCTGGCAGAATCGAACATCGTGATCGGAGAAGGGCACTGCGGCCCTTTCGCCACTTCTAAGGAAAATTGCGCCGATCGTCGCGCCGTGCCACATAATGGGAGCAACAATTATCGAGCGGACATTGCGACCCTCCAGCGCGGCGCGCGCCGAGCGAAGCATCGGATCCGTTGCTGCGTCCGGTATAAACACCGCCTTGCCGGATTCGAGCGCCTGCTTGAGCTCCGGATAACGCTCCAGATCCACAATCAGATTTCGTACTGTCGGATCCTCATACGTGGCGACGAGACGTGCTTCGCGAGCATCGGCCGCAAGGTAGATGGAGCTTCGGTCGAGTCCGAAGGTTTCACCGAGCTTACGGGCTATGGTCTGGAGAATTTCCTCGAAGTGCAGGGATGTGGAGATGCCCTGGAGGATGTCAATTACGGCCACCAACTGGTCGCGCTCACGCTCCAGTTCGGCGATTCGCGCCTGCAGGCGCTCAGCTTGCTCGGTGCTCTCCTGGAACGACTCTTCCCGCACCGGCAGTAGTTGCGGCATGCTCATCATCACTCTCGTCTTGCGCGTTGAATTCAGCGCCATCGAAGCGGACCGCGCAGTTGCGTCCCTGCTCCTTGGCCATGTAGAGGGCATCGTCCGCAGCCTTCACGAGTTGCTCGCGATGCTTTATCTGCGGATGCGGCCACGCCGCCACCCCGCAGCTCATCGTGCGGCGCAGTGTGCC
>JACDCM010000033.1 GCA_013817545.1 Gemmatimonadaceae bacterium
CAGTCCCAATGATTACGCTCGGCATGTCGCGCCGTACTCGCGCCGAATCTTCGCCGCGCTCGCGCCTGTGGGTGTGCCGTTCATTCACTTTGGGACCAACACCGCAGGCCTTCTACCGCAGATGAAGGACGATGGGGGCACTGTCATCGGCGTTGACTGGCGTATCCCGATCGACGTGGCGTGGAAGACGGTGGGCTACGATCTGGGGATTCAGGGGAATCTGGATCCGGCTCTGTTGCTGGCACCCTGGCCCGCGATCGAGGATTCAGCAGAAGACATCTTGCGGAGAGTTGGAACGCGGTCCGGACATATCTTCAATCTCGGGCACGGTCTGCTCCCCGACACACCGCTCGGCAGCGCGAGACGGCTCGTGGATTTCGTGCACGAGCGCAGCGAAGAGATCCGCTCAGTGGCAAGTGAGCGTTCAGGGACCAGCCAGGAATCACAAAGACGGGAACCGCAACAACGGGATCCGCTGATTGCGTCGGCATTATGAGTGGACAGGCCGAAACACCGGCCCCAACCGGCGTTCTTCTGATGGCGTACGGAACGCCGGAAGGACCGGAGCAGGTAGAAGCCTATTTCACGCATATCAGGGGCGGACGCACTCCATCCCCGGAATCGGTCGAGCGACTACGGCGGCGCTATGAGCGCGTGGGAGGACGGACGCCGTTGCTGGAAATTACGGAGAAGGTTCGATCCGCGCTCGAAAAGGAGCTAAACGATCGCGATGACACATGCTATCGTGTTTACGCCGGAATGAAGCACTGGCATCCCTTCATTGGTGAAGTAATGCCTCGCATCGCGAAGGACGGTGTCAACCGGTTGATCGCGGTGGCCCTTGCTCCGCACTTTTCGCGCATCAGCATTGGCGGGTATCGCAAGGCAGTGGACGAATCGCAGGCGGCGCTTGGCGAGCCTATGGACATTACGTTTGTCGAAAGCTGGCATTTGCAGCCGGAGTTCCTCGATCTGATCGCCGCGCTGGCTCAAACGGCGCTCGCAACGTTCCCCGCGGAAGACCGCAATCGCGTCGTTGCCGTGTTCAGTGCGCACAGCCTGCCACAGCGCATTCGCGAGTGGAACGATCCGTACGAGTCCCAGCTCCTTGCGAGCAGCGCCGCGATCGCGGAGCGGGCGGGGTTGCGTGATTGGCGTTTTGCCTGGCAAAGCGCGGGAAATACGGGCGAGCCGTGGCTGGGTCCGGACATAGTAGACTACCTCGGCATCCTGCATTCCGAGGGTGTAAGATCGGTTCTCCAGATTCCGATCGGGTTCGTCTCGGATCACCTCGAAATTCTTTACGATCTGGACATCGAGGCGCGCGAAAAGGCTGGCGAGTTTGGCATGACGTACGAACGTACCGAAATGCCGAACGCGATGCCTGAGTTCATCCGTACGCTTGCCGCGGTTGTGGATGGCGCCGCGCGAACGTCCGAGGCAACGGCGATGGCTCGAGCTCCTTAATGGTAGCGGCTGGATCCGCTAGCCGTCCGCTCATCATCGGAACGCGCGGTAGCCCATTGGCTCTCGCGCAAACGAATCTCATCTCCACTTCGCTGCTAGCCAGGCATGCGGATCTGGAGATTCAGATCGTGCGCATCACCACGAAAGGCGACGTTTTGCGCGACCGACCGCTTTCAAGTATCGGCGGCCGAGGGGTGTTCGTGGGCGAGATAGAGGCGGCGCTTCGGTCGAGGGAAATTGACCTGGCGGTACACAGCGCCAAGGATCTTCCGTCGCGGCTCGCCAGCGACATGCTGATCGCGGCTTTTCCGCCGCGCAGCGACGCGCGCGATGTTCTGGTCTCGCGATCGGGCCTGCTCGACGAGCTGCCACCAGGTGCCCGACTCGGCACAAGCAGTCCGCGCCGCGCGTGTCAGATTCGAGCCCTGCGATGGGATCTGGACGTGGTGGAAGTTCGAGGCAATGTCGATACCCGCCTTCGGAAAGTGCAATTAGGGGAATACGACGCACTTGTCCTGGCAGCAGCCGGGCTTATCAGGCTCGGACGAGAGATAGAAGCAACACAATGGCTCAACACAGAGCAAATGATCTCCGCTGTTGGGCAGGGCGCGCTCGCGCTCGAGACGCGAGCCGATAACGACCGCGTCATAGCGCTCGCAAGTGAGCTCGATGATCCGCCAACGCGAATCGCAGTGACCGCCGAGAGAGCTTTCCTCGCGCGATTGGGGGCGGGGTGCACCGCGGCTGCGGGGGCGCACGCCGAGTTGGTTGCGCATAATGAACCAGGAGTGGGCAGTAACAATTCGCTTCGAATCATGGGAATGATTGGAAGCGTTGAAGGGCGTCTTGTGCGGGGCGTGCAGCGCGGGCCGCCCGAGCATGCGGAGGAAATCGGGCTGCGCCTAGCCGAGGATCTGCTTGCGCGAGGCGGGGCTGAGTTTCTTAACGATGCAGCGAATGGCGAAGCGATTCTCGAGGCGTGATCTTTTGGAAACGAGCGCGCTCAACGGGAAGCGCATCGTCGTCACGCGCACGCGCGAGCAATCGCGCGGTCTGGTCGAGCGGCTTACGGAGCTTGGCGCTGAGGTCATCGTATGTCCTGCCATCGCTATCGCCCCGCCTGACTCCTTTGCCGCGCTCGACACCGCGATTCGGAACCTCGCGCGCTACCACTGGATCATCTTCACAAGCGCGAACGCGGTGCGGGCGTTCTCGGAGAGATTTGCACTCATTCCGCAGCCTGCCGACGCGCTTTCGCGACTTCGTATGGCAGCCGTTGGAAGCGCGACGGCAAATACGCTCACCGAGCTACTACGCAATCCGGACGTGACCCCTGACCTGTATCAAGCGGACGCCATCCTCCCGCTCATGGGAAACGTGCGCGCGCAACACATCCTTATTCCATCCGCTGACATCGCGCGGGACGCACTTGCAAAGGGACTGCGTGAGCGCGGTGCGACGGTGGATAGCGTTATCACATATCGCACGGTGGCGGCCCCGGAGATCTCCGAGCTTGCAGAGACTGTGCGTTCCTGCAGCGTGAATGCCATTGTGTTCGCGAGTCCGTCCAGCGTTCGTTATGCATTACGGGCACTGGATGACATCGGCATAACGCCGGCGTCGTTATCAAGGCGTTCCAGCAGGCCCGCGTTCATCTGCATCGGCGACGTGACTGCCGCCGCCGCGCGCGAATTGGGACTTACCGTGGATGCAACGGCAGCCGAGCATACGACGGAGGGCCTGGTGGCCGCAATAACTGACTGGTTCGAATCGAGAGACGAAAATGTGGCGACCTGAGACCGAGCAGCGAGCGTCGGAACGACCGGTACTGCGTCCCCGGCGTTTGCGCGCGACCGACACTTTGCGTCGCATGCTGCGGGAAACCGATCTTTCAGTTAATCATCTCGTACATCCCATGTTTGTGGCTGCGGGATCCCGGATCGAGCGGCCTATTGCATCCATGCCAGGTCATGCACAGAGATCTGTAGATAAGTTCAGCGCGGAGATTGACGAGATATTGGCGACTCGAATTCCGGCTGTCATTCTCTTCGGTCTTCCGGAGAGCAAGGATGTGAATGGGAGCGAGGCGTGGAACCCGCATGGGCCAGTGCCAATGGCGATCGCGGAGCTCAAACGCAGTGCACCGGACACGGTTGTCATCGCGGATGTGTGCCTTTGCGAGTACACCAGTCACGGGCATTGCGGCGTGCTCGACGCCTCTCAGGGCGTAGACAATGACGCCACGCTGCCGCTGCTCGCACAAGCGGCCGTGGCATACGCGGAAGCAGGCGCTGACATCGTTGCGCCAAGCGCGATGATGGACGGACAGGTAGCCGCGATTCGCTGGGCCCTCGACGCAGCTGGGCACGGCGGCGTCGCTATCCTGGCGTATGCGGCGAAGTTCGCGTCTGCCTTCTACGGCCCTTTCCGCGAGGCGGCTGGCTCCGCTCCGGCCTTCGGTGACCGGCGACCATATCAGCTCGACCCCGCGAACAGACGCGAAGCGCTCCGTGAGGTGAGCCTGGACGTAGACGAGGGTGCCGACATGGTAATGGTAAAGCCAGCGGGGCCGTATCTCGATATCATAAGGCAAGTGCGCGATCGCACGTCGCTGCCCGTCGCCGCATATCAGGTGAGCGGCGAGTACGCGATGCTCAAAGCGGCCGCCGAGCGCGGGTGGATCGACGAGCGGCGTGCGGCGATGGAGAGTCTCGTCGGGATTCGTCGCGCAGGTGCCGACGTCATCATCACGTACTATGCGAAGGAGGCGGCGCGGTGGATGGAGGATGGGCTGCGCCCGTGACAGGTTATCCGCTGCCGATAGTCTCGTCTTGAGTTCCGATTCGCCGCGCGTGCGATCCTCATCTCGTTCGGCGGAGTTGCTCGCCGCGGCCTCTCGTGTGATTCCTGGTGGGGTAAGCAGTCCCGTTCGCGCATTCAGGAGTGTGGGGGGAACGCCGCCGTTCATCGCCGGTGGTAAGGGCGCGCAGATTACCGATACCGATGAGAATACCTACCTCGACTTCGTGCTGTCTTGGGGTGCGCTCGCGCTCGGTCACGCGCATCCCGCCGTTGTGGAGGCGGTCTCGCGTCAGGCAAGCCGCGGTACGTCGTTCGGCGCCCCTACGGAATTGGAAACGGAGTTGGCCGAACTGGTGGTGGGCGCAATGCCTGCGGTCGAGATGGTGCGATTCGTGTCTTCCGGGACAGAGTCGGTGATGAGCGCGATTCGCCTGGCCCGTGCCGCGACAGGTCGCCGCAAGATCGTCAAGTTCGCCGGTTGCTATCACGGGCACGCCGACTCATTGCTGGTGAAGGCAGGCTCCGGTGTCGCGACGCTCGGCCTTCCCGATAGTCCGGGCGTGACGGAAGGCGCCGTCGCAGATACGCTAACAGCGTCCTATAACGATCTTGGCGAAGTTGAGGCGATCCTGGCACAACATCCGGGCGCAGTGGCTGCGATCATTGTCGAGCCGGTTGCGGGCAACATGGGGCTCGTTCTCCCGCAGCCTGGATTTCTGGACGGTCTGCGGCGATTGACGAGCGCACAAGGTGCGCTCCTGATCTTTGATGAGGTAATGACAGGATTTCGTGTCGCCTTCGGTGGCGCTCAACAGCTTTACGGCATCTCGCCCGACCTGACGTGCCTCGGGAAAATCATGGGCGGCGGTCTTCCCGCTGCCGCATATGGCGGCCGGCGCGATCTGATGCAGCAGATCGCGCCGTCGGGTAATGTTTACCAGGCCGGCACGCTGTCGGGGAATCCGCTGGCGATGGCTGCTGGAATCGCCACGTTGCGCGAGCTGCGCAAACCGGGCGCGTACGATTCGCTCGAGCGTGCGTCCTCCCGGATGGCCAGCTGCGTTCGCGATGCATGCCTGCAGGCGGACATTCCCGTTCAAACGAACTCCATTGGCGGTCTGTGGGGATTCTTCCTGACCGCAACCCCGGTCACTGACTTCGCCAGCGCAAAAACGGCAAACACTGCGCTGTACGCGCGCGTCTTTCATGCCTTGCTCGATCACGGCGTTTATCTGGCGCCGTCGCAGTTCGAAGCTGCGTTCGTCTCCACCGCGCACGATGCCCAGGTTCTCGAAGCCACGCGCATCGCGGTATCGAACGCGCTCAAGACCATGGGAAACTGACCGCATTCCCACTCACTTCACAGCTTGAAGCGTCTTCTCCTTATCGGTGGTGGCCACGCGCACCTTGAGGTGCTTCGGTCAGCCATACAGCATCCGCTGCGGGGCTCGGAACTCTTGCTCATCTCGCCGTACGCCCGGCACCATTACTCATCCATGGTGGCTGGTTATTTTCAGGGAACGTACGCCGAGTCGGAACTCGCATTTGATCTGGTGGCGCTCTGCCGGCGCGCGGGAGCGCGATTCATCGAAGCCAGGGCAGAGCGAATTGACCCCGCCGAACGCACAGTCGACACAGACGGCGCGCGCATCTCGTTTGATGCACTGTCAATTGACGTCGGATCCGATCCAGTTGGGACGGATACTCCGGGCGTCGCGGAGCATGCCTACTCGGTACGTCCAATGACCCGCGCTATCGAGCTGAAGCGCGCTGTCATGACGTTGGAGGCGAGCTCCTCGATTTGCATCGTTGGCGGCGGAGCAGCCGGAATCGAGATTGCGCTCGCAATTCATCGCATGACAAGCAATGTTTTTCGGGGGGCTGATATAACTGTGCTGGAGCGCGACACGACAATTCTCGCCGAGTACGGCAACAGCGTCCGGCAGCGCGCTACGCATACTCTTCGGAAGTTGGGCATACGCCTTCGCACAAAGGCGCTAGTCACGCGCGTGTCGCATAACGAAATCCTGCTTGGATCGGGTGAAAAGCTCCGTTCGGATCTCACAGCCTGGCTTACGGGCCCGGCGGCGCCCGAGCTTTTCGCGCGTTCCAATCTTCCGAAGAATGCTGCAGGATTTCTTCTCGTCGACGACACTCTTCGCGCTGTGGACGGCTCGCCGATCTGGGGAGCAGGCGACTGCGTCACCCTGCGCGATTTTCCTCGCACTCCCAAAACGGGCGTGTACGCGGTGCGCGAGGCTCCAGTGCTCGTCCATAACCTGCGCGCCGCCCTCGGCGGTGAACGGCCGAGAACGTACATTCCGCAGCCACACTTTCTTGCTTTGCTCAATACCGCTGATGGCAAGGCGCTATTGCACTGGCGCTCGCTAGCCAGCCACTCGCGCATAGCCTGGTGGCTAAAGGACTTCATCGATCGGGCATTCATGCGGAAATATCAGAAGCTAATCCGTGATTGATCGTTGTTCGGTCAAAAACACAACCGGGTGGTCCAACTCTCCGTTCAGGCAGAGTTCTTACCGGCTTGTCCGCATACAGATGACATCCATACGACAATGAGCGGCGTCCAGGGTGATTTGATCAACCTCCACGACATGGAAGGGGCCGCGCGCGAGCGGCTTCCGCCGATGATCTTCGGCTATTACGCAAGCGGTTCGCACGACGAGATAACTCTGCGTGAAAATCGTGCGGCGTACGAACGAATCGCGCTCCGTCCTCGCGTCCTGGCTAACGTAAGCGAACGCGATCTTTCCACCACGTTGCTGGGCGCCAGCCTTCCCGCCCCAATACTTATCGCCCCCATGGCCTTTCAGCGCTTGGCTCACCCGGACGGTGAGCTGGCGACCGCCCGCGCCGCGGCGAGGGCCGGCTGGGGAATGATCCTCAGCACTCTTTCTACCACACCGGTTGAGGAGGTGAGCGCGGCCACTAACGCGCCACTATGGTTTCAGTTGTATGTCTTCAAGGACCGTGAGATGACGCGCGCCCTCGTCGAGCGCGCCGAGCGTGCGGGGTGTTCGGCGCTCGTACTCACAGTCGATACGCCGGTACTCGGCAGACGCGAACGCGATGTCCGCAATCATTTTCACCTCCCCGCGGACGTCTCCATTGCTCACACGATGCCGGGTGGCATGCAAAAACTTCCTGAGGTGGATGACGACTCGGGCTTGGCCGCGCATGCACATAGCATGCTGGATGCCGCGGTAACCTGGCGCGATATCGACTGGCTTAGATCATTCACCACGTTACCGGTACTGCTCAAGGGGATTCTGCGCGCTGACGACGCGCGCCTCGCTGTAGAGAACGGTGTCGCAGGCATCATCGTGTCCAACCACGGCGGCCGGCAACTCGACACAGCGGTAGCGTCGATTCGTGCGCTCCCGGAAATTGCGCAGGCGGTGGCGGGAGAAGTGGAGATTCTCGTCGATGGCGGAATTCGACGGGGAACGGATATCGTCAAGGCACTGGCGCTGGGTGCGAGAGCGGTGCTCCTGGGGCGTCCCGTGCTTTGGGGTCTCGCGCTCAATGGCGAGGAGGGTGTCACTCTCGTGATGGAAATGTTGCGGGACGAACTGGATCTCGCGATGGCGCTGTGTGGATGCAGGTCGATTGGAGAGTTAGGTGCCGATCTTATCGCTAGTGGTGGATAGGGAAACGGCCATCAGGCAAGTGCACACTGTTCTGTCGATGACAAGAGTTGCCCTACCTCGCCATCATGTAGCTTAGAACGTCGGACCGCGTAACTATTCCACGCACCGCGCCGAGTGCCTGCACCATCACCGCGGGGTTCGATTTTGAGAGAAGTTTTGCGATGCTGTCGACGGACTGATCGTCGTCGACAACCGGAAAGGGTGCGTCCATCACACTCCCAACCGTCGCGTCGAGAAGCTTGGTGTCCTCCAGGCTCCGGGCCGACAAGGACCAGTCGCTGACCGAGCCGACGCAGTTGTCGGAATCCATTACGGGGAGCTGCGACACGTCGTGCAGGTGCATGAGACGAAGGGCTTGACGCACGCTGGAACCGGGCCCCACACTCACGATCGCGGGCGCATCACCATTCTTGCGCGACATGATGTGTCCGATCGTCATTCGGTCAGCTTCGAGCATCTGGTTTTCCCGCATCCATTCATCGTTATACAGCTTGCTTAGATAGCGCTCTCCGGTGTCGCACAGAAAAGTCACAATGCAGGCATTAGCGTCGTCCACCTCGCGCGCGACTTGCAGCGCTACATGCGTGATGAGTCCGGACGACCCACCCACGAACAATCCCTCCTCCCGTGTAAGCCGGCGAGCCATCGCAAACGCATCCTTGTCACTTACCGTTCGGTAGTCATCGATCACCCCCATATCGAGCGTACCTGGCAGCTTGTCCTGCCCGATTCCCTCTACCTTGTATGGAACACCTTCTACACTCTCCTGTCCGCCGCTCCTCCAGTGTGTGGCGAGAATGGATCCCGTTGGATCTCCGGAAATAATCTTGATCTTTGGATTGCGTTCCTTGAGAAAACGACCGACCCCGGTTGTCGTTCCCCCCGTCCCAGCCGCCGCGACGAAATGTGAGATGCGGCCCTCCGTCTGCTCCCAAAGCTCCGGTCCGGTAGTCGCGTAATGCGCTTCGGGGTTGGCTTCGTTGTAGAACTGGTCGGCTAGAATAGCGTTGGGCGTTTCTCTGGCGATTCGCTTCGCCATCATCACGTAGTTGTCGGGGTGATCCGCAGGCACCGCCGTAGGCGTTATGATCACTTCGGCACCGAAGGCCTTGAGCAGGCGTACTTTCTCCTGCGACATCTTGTCCGGCATCGTAAAGATGCACTTGTAGCCTCGGAGCGCGGCGGCCATCGCCAGACCGATTCCGGTGTTACCGCTGGTTCCCTCAACGATGGTTCCACCCGGTCTGAGCGTACCATCGCGTTCCGCTCGTTCGATTATCGGGAGTCCAATCCTGTCTTTTACGCTGCCACCTGGATTGAAGAAATCTGCTTTAGCGAATACGGGCGTTCGAATGCCACGTGTAACCCGTTGCAGGCGAATCAGGGGAGTCCACCCTATCGTGTCGAGGACGCTGGCGTATGGGCGCCTGTTCCGTTCGCTACCAGTTGGGTTCGGCATTGTCGTATGGCGGTAAACGCTCAGCCGCCACGCGGCCGGTTGCGCCGCATTCGCGCGGAATCGCTTGGAAGCGGCGGAGCGTCAGGGTGTCGGAAATAGACCGGCTGAAGAATTGAAATTGCCGTGGGTCGGCCCCCGGTCATGGCGGGGGTAAAACGGAGCTGCTCCGAGCCCTTGATGGCGGAGGAATCGAGCCCCGGATAGCCCGATGAAGACTCAACGCTTGTAGAGTCTGCTCGCACGGTGCCCATGGTATCTATGAAGATTCGCAAAGTCACGTTTCCCTGAACCCGCCGCGTGTACAGATCGGGTGGATATTTGAACGGAGAGGTTTCATTCAGCATGCCGGGCATGACTTCCGGGCGCGAACCGCTCCCCTGCATGGCGGCAATCCCCTTGGCGGCATCATCCTTGGTTATACAGCCGGCGAGGATCGAAATTGACGCGATAATAGCAACGCGTAGAGATTTCATGCCGGAAAGTAATACCGGCTACCGGTACAGAGCAGGGAGCGGGGTTGGAGGTACTGGGTCTCTTTCAAACAAGCCCACTACCGGGTTGGGGGATGGGCGCCCGTGTCACTAGCTTGTATGCCAGCCGTAGTCCTTGTTATACCTGTGTCGATAGCTCCATTCCTTGCGCCTTCGTCTTCCCTGAATACCCGCTCCCCTCTGTGAGATGCGAATCACCGTCCTGTTGGGAGGCACCTCCGCAGAGCGCGAAGTCTCGCTAGCGTCCGGACTGCGAATCGCCGACGCGCTTCGGTCGAAGGGTCACGAAGTCGTGGCACTCGATCCAGCGGCCGGTGTTATCGCGCGCGACGATGAGAGACGGATGCTTTTGGCAGGCGTTGTGCACGCGGCGCCTCCATCGCTGGAATCGCTTCAGAACATCTCCCGCTCAGCCCTACTTCCGAACCTTGGAACGCTGGCTGAGATTCGTCATGCTGATGTGCTTTTTTTGGCACTGCACGGTGGAGCTGGCGAGGATGGCACACTCCAGGCTATGCTCGATATGAGTGGAGCCAGGTACACCGGCAGCGGACATCTTGGTAGCGCACTCGCAATGGACAAAGATGTCTCGAAAACGCTCTTTCGGGCCGCCGGCGTTCCCACAGCGAACTGGAGCATGGCGCCAACTGGTGTCAGGCAGGTCGAAGCAACCCTCGGCTTTCCCGTGGTTGTGAAGCCGTCGAAGCAGGGTTCTACTGTAGGATTATCGGTCGTCCATGACCCTTCTCAGTTGGATGAAGCGGTCACAGAGGCGTTCAAGTATGACGATGAGGTGATGATCGAAAGTTTCGTCGTGGGCCGAGAGATGACGGTAAGCGTCCTTGGCGACATTGCGCTACCCGTCGGCGAAATCATTCCGAAGCACGAGATTTATGATTACGAATGCAAGTACACCAAGGGTATGGCGGAAGAGGTCTTCCCGGCGGACCTGAGCGCTGAGGAGACGCTAGCGGTACAGGCGCATTCGCTGGCCGCCTTTCGAGCGCTCAAGCTGCGCGGCTACGCACGCATCGATTTCCGACTTGCACCCGACGGCATTTTCTATTGCCTGGAGGCGAACACTTTGCCTGGAATGACGGAGCTGAGCCTGCTTCCGCAGGCGGCCAAGGCTGTCGGGATGGGATTTGCGGATCTGTGCGAAAGAATAGTGGAATTGGCGGGACTCGAAGTGAGCGGGCTCAAAGGTGGTAAATGAACGTGCAGTAGGGCTCTACGACTTCAGAAGAAAAAGGTCAGCCGGGCCCTTTGAGGACTTTGCGCTGAAGTTTGGTTTGCCTGATCATTACCCCAACTCCACTGCGCAGTCTTTATAAGTAAAGGTTGCTCTCCACCAGGGTTCCTTCAGGGCACAAGTTTTGATGTTTTAGTACTTTCCCCTCGACTCCTCGGAACCGACGCGGGCGACGACTGTAGCAGGAAGTAACCCCCACGTAGAACAGGCAGCATGTCGTTCCAGACCACCGACGAACAAGACAGGTTCCGGCTTCCCCCAGCCGTACAGGCGTTGATTGCGATCAACGTCGTGATCTATTTCGTGCAGCTAACGGTCGTAGGGGACGCGATGCGAGGGGCTTTGGCTTTCGAGCTCTCGCAGCTAACCCGTGAGCCCTGGACGGCGGTAACCTATATGTTCGTGCATGCCGGATTCTGGCATCTCGCCGTCAACATGTACGGGCTTTGGCTTTTTGGGCAGCGGGTGGAACGGGCGTGGACCTCGCGCGGGTTCGCGGGCTACTTCCTTCTGTGCGGAATTGGCGGTTGGTTGGTACACCTGATGTTCGTCCGCAACGGTTTTCTGTTGGGGGCGTCCGCTGGGGTTTTTGGTGTGATGCTGGCGTACGCCATGCGCTGGCCCGACGACGAGATTCTCCTGTTTTTCGTCATCCCCCTCAAAATGAAGTGGGCAGTGGTTCTTTTTGCCGCGATCGACCTTGCTTTTGGACTCAGCGGTGCTGGAACCGGTGTCGGTCACTTCGCGCATCTTGGCGGCTTCGCGACCGGCTGGCTCTACCTGCGCTGGACTGTCACCACTCCGAGTCTTGAGCGGCTCCGTCAGCGAATGTCCCAGGTTCCGGACATCCCCGATGAAACGCCGCGTGCTATCCCGCGCTCCCACCCACGTCCTCGCGAGCGCGGTGGAGAAATTGATGAAGTAGTCGCGAGGAGCAACGCCATCACGGCGAAGCGGGTGGTCGGTTCTACCCTCACTAAACGCGTGAGCAAGTCCAAGGTCGATTCACTCAACGGAGTGCTCGACAAAATTTCCAAACAAGGACTTGGCAGCCTCACAGCTGAGGAGAAAAAGCTGCTGGAAGAGATGTCACGGTGGTTGAGGGACAGCTAGTGTCGTGATTTGAAAGTTCGTTAGCATTCAGAGGGCGCTACATCCCCCCGCCGTGTTACTCGTCTGTCACGCAACTTCGGCTATGCTCCGTCCTCGCGCCTTGCGGGCGTGGCGTAGCGCCGACCTTTGCGCACACGAACTTCCAACCGACGACAGGTATTAACCGGACTTCCAGCATTCGGACGGTGCTCCAACGCACTACCCCACGGACAGCACGAACGCGGAATTGATCGAGTGGGTCCCCAAGACCCGAGCGTCGGTGGCGCAGCTGGCCAGGTCTCATGCAGGCGGGGCGCATAGTGAAAAAAGAGCCCCCCAGGTAATCCTGGGGGGCAATACCGCCACGCCGTTCTCGCGGCGGCAATAGCCAGCGCAAAGAGCGACTGGCTTCATTGATTGTAACCGTGGACTGAGTGTAGCGCCACCCTTCCTGCATCTTCCGGACTAGCGCAGTCAGGAGTTCCCAATCCATTCTCATCAAACCCTGGGCCGCTCGCGATGGTTGGTACAGGTGTTAGCGCTTGGGCGACCGCGTATTAAAATGTCACATCTCTGGCGCCGCGCGGCGGTTTTCAGTGAGACATTGGCGGACTACAGATGGCTAGGTACACAGGGAAGCGTAGCCAGCTACGAATTGTTCAGACCGCGGTACCTGGTGCGACAAGCAATTTGGCACTCTTCCCCCTCGCCGCGGTCGCCGTAGATTTTTAGGCTAGGTCTTCACGGGTTCGAACATGCATTTTAGAGACGAGCATTCTCTAATGATTTCCGACCGCGCGGACGCGCTTTCTCGGGAGCGCCACTCTGCTCACGATCTTCCGGCGGAGACTTTTCGTGAGCTCGGTCAGAACTCGTGGACCAGCTGGCTGACTTCCTCGCGACATTGCGCGACAGACCAGTCGCTCCGGCGGACACGCCGAGCGAGCTTCGAATGTTGCTTGGTGGTAATCGAATGTTGCCGGCGGAAGGCGCGGACCCGGCCACGGTATTAGCAGAAGCAACGCGTCTCGTGCTGGAACACTCAACTTTTAACGGCCACCCGCGCTTTTTCGGTTACATCACGTCCTCGGCTGCGCCGCTTGGCGCGCTCGCGGATTTGCTCGCGTCAACTGTAAACCCAAACGTCGATGCGTGGGCACTTTCGCCAGTAGCCACAGAGATCGAACGACAAACCATCCGCTGGATAGCGGAGCTTCTCGGATTCCCCGGCGAATGCGGCGGCCTGTTGGTAAGCGGTGGAAATATGGCGAACACCGTCTGCGCTTTTGAGGCTCTCGAATTCAAGTGCCATGGGACCTGAGTCAACACGGTTTAAACGGCGAAGCGTCGAATCCGCTTGCGCTGTACGGGTCGAGCGAGACACACACCTGGCTAGACAAGTTCGCAGCGCTCAGCGGACTCGGCATTGGCTCCATTCGGCGAATCTCAACTGATGGCAAAGGACGCATGCAGCCCTCCGCTCTGCGCGCTGCCATCGAATCTGACCTGCAAGCTGGCGTCCGTCCTTGCATGGTCGTCGGCACAGCCGGAACGGTGAGCACCGGCGCAATCGATCCTTTGCGGGACATCCAAACAGTCTGTAGAGCATTCAATGTCTGGTTTCACGTCGACGGAGCTTACGGAGCTCCTGCGGCCGCGCTCCCGGATGCTCCAGACGAACTGCGAGGTCTTGCCGAGGCGGACTCGCTCGCGGTCGACCCTCACAAATGGCTGTACGCACCGATAGAAGCTGGATGCGTGTTGGTCCGGAACCCCGCGAATCTTCAAGCAGCATTCAGCCATCATCCACCGTACTACCGTTTTGATGGCGACGCCAAAGATCCCCCTCTCAATTATTATGAGTGGGGTCCGCAGAACTCGCGGGGATTTCGCGCGCTCAAGGTCTGGGTCGGCATTCGTTACGCCGGACGAGCAGGAATCCAACAAATGATCGCCGACGACATAGCTTTGGCTCGAAGCCTCTACTCGCATGTCGAGGCGCATCCCGAGCTCGAGGCACTTACGGCAAGTCCAAGCATCACCACTTTTCGCTATGTACCAAGCGATCTGAATGTCGAGCGGAGATCTCCCGAAGTGGGCGAGTATCTCGACGTGCTAAATGAGAAGCTGCTAGCGCAGCTTCAAAGCGGGGTCGATCTCTATTTATCGAACGCAATAGTAGAGGGAAGATTCGCGTTACGTGCCTGCATCGTCAATTTCAGGACTACAGAGCGAGACGTGCAGGCAGTACCCGGTGTTGTTGTTCGCGCTGGAAGGGCGATTGATGAGCAGATTCGGCCGCCTGCAATCGCGAGTTCTTCCTCGACTTCGGCGAGAGCTTGATCCGCTTATAGACGTTTGACACTATCCGACGTGTGGATGATTATCATCCAACCGACGGACCATCTGATTTCGTGTATTGTTTTCGGCCTTGCAACACCTCGACTTCACTTGCTTAATGTGGTTCATTGCAGGCTGACGAGGCTGTGGCAGTTACCGAACTGGTGTGGTTTTCTCATGGACGAGCTTCACGTGCCTGAGCGACACGCGCGCTAGTTTCATCATACTTCCCGGGAATCGATGCGATCGCTTACGACCCTGATTGACGGCGTTATCGACTACGCCGGCCTATTCCCCCCAGCAAGTCTCGCAATGACTCCGGCGGTGCGAAACTTCGCGGAGTATCGCCAGGGTAGCGAGGCTTGGGCCCTCGGCCGGTTCATCGTCCCGGCGCTTCGTCTTGATGAATTCGAACGCGCGGCAGCAGCGCTTTTACCAACTGGCGAGAATGCTGAACCGTGGACGCTGAGTGCCTTGGCCGGCGAAGATGTCGACTCCGATCTGGCCCGGATTCGCACATTCAACGAACGTCATCAGGATCCTGCGTTAGGCGCTTCCGTAATTGACTCTGTGGAGCTCAAGAGTCATTCGCCCGCGGAAATTCGTCGAATCTCGGAGTTGACCTCCGGCGACCTCATACCCTTCTACGAAATACCAATTACGAGCGATCCCCGCCCTCTCATTGCGGCGATTGGGAGAGCTGACGCGCGTGCAAAAGTGCGCACTGGTGGCATTATTCCCGATCTCATTCCGAGGGCTTCCGATCTGGTACGTTTCATCTCGGTTTGCGCCGAGCTTGGCGTCCCGTTCAAGGCAACGGCGGGACTGCATCACGTGATTCTGGGATCTTATCCGCTCACCTATGAACCTGACAGCGCATCGGCGATCATGTTCGGCTTCCTGAACGTTTTTTTGTGCGCCGCCTTCCTCACGGCAGGCGCGAGTCCCGAAGACGCAGCGCGCCTGCTCGTTGAATCGGACGCGAAGTCCTTCCATTTTGATGATGACGGTGTCACCTGGCGAGGCCACAACCTCGATTCCGCACAGCTATCCGACGCGCGCGGCTTTGCCATCTCATTTGGATCCTGTTCCTTTCGCGAGCCCATGGACGAGCTCCAGCGACTTCATCCTTCCGACTCCAGAAGTTGAACGAAAGCCACGACCCGCATCTGGAATGCTGGGTTCGCTCCGCGCACAACGCGTCGACCGATTTCCCAATCCAGAATCTCCCGTTCGGAATCTTTCGACGCGCCGAAAGTGATGACGAGCCTCGAGTTGGGGTTGCGATAGGCGATCAGATTCTTGATGTCACCACGTGGCTTAGCGAGGGACTCTTCGACGGCGCGGCAGCTGAAGCGGCCGCACGCTGCGCTCTTCCAACTCTCAACGCCCTGATGGCTCTTGGCAACGAGGCGATATCCGCGCTTCGGCGTGGCATCGTAGCCATCCTCAGTACAGATGGGATTGGGTACGAAAACTTCAAACGCCTCGGCGACGCATGTCTGACACCTGTGAGCGGTGCTCAGCTATTCGCACCCGTCAAGGTAGGCGACTACACGGACTTTTACGCATCCGTATATCATGCCACAAATGTCGGGAGCATGTTTCGCCCAGACAACCCACTACTGCCGAATTATAAATTCGTCCCCATCGGTTACCACGGTCGCGCATCGTCGATAGTAGCGAGCGGAACCGAAATTATTCGGCCCCGAGGGCAGACCAAGGTTCCGACGAGCGAAATACCGACCTTCGGCCCCAGCCGTATGCTTGACTACGAGTCCGAGCTTGGCTTCTTCGTCGGACGCGGCAACACGCTTGGTGCTCCCATTCCGATACAGCGGGCAGCGGAGCACATTTTTGGCTTCTGCCTGGTCAACGACTGGTCAGCCCGGGACATTCAAGCTTGGGAATATCAACCGCTCGGTCCGTTTCTGGCAAAGAGCTTCGCGACTTCAACTTCTCCCTGGGTAGTCACGGCAGAGGCAATTGAACCCTTCCGTGCTCCCGCTTTCGCGCGAGACGCAGGCGATCCGGCTCCGCTGGACTATCTAAGTGCTCCCGACGATCAGAAAAACGGAGGTATTCAGCTATTTCTCGAGGTGTGGATGCAATCAGCCATTATGCGCGACCAGAAAGTTCCAGCGGTGAGGCTCAGTCGCACCAACTTTGGGAGCATGTACTGGACACCTGCCCAAATGCTGGCTCACCACGCCAGCAACGGGTGCAATCTGCGGCCGGGCGATCTTTTGGGAAGTGGCACGGTCTCGGGCAAAGACAAGACGGAGCGTGGGTGCTTGCTTGAGCTCACGTGGAGGGGGGCTGAACCGGTCACGCTTCCGACAGGGGAGCAACGCCGCTTCCTGGAAGACGGCGACGAAGTGATCATGCGCGGCTATTGCGAGCGGGACGGGTTTGCGCGGATCGGATTCGGAGATTGTCGAGGGATTGTCTCACCAGCAGCTGGGTGAGGGGAAAGGCCACGCTATCTCGCCACGGCACCGCCAGTCGCAAGGTTCAGCGTGAATCCGGAACTTCCGACATCCATATCGACCAACTGCGTGCCATTGAAAGTGATGGTTACGCTCTTGTTGGTGGTTGTGGTGACGCCCAGTTCGGTCACGTCGAGCTGACTTTGCGTCGTCAAAGTTCCCGATCGCGGCCAGACATTCGAGGCGAAGGGGATGCCGTACACGACGTTCGTGGCAATAGTCGTGTCGCTCAGGACGTAGTTCTTTCCGGGGCTGCCTGCAATGGTTCCAGTCGCCTGATCGGTTCCGGAACCGCCGAAGGTGCGCTCCGACTCGGTACCCGATAGCCCATTGACGGTCAACGTTCGAACGCGATCGATGTCCGCGGCACCTGTCGGATTGACAAGATTTCCAAACGCCTTATACCACACCTGCGCAGACGCAGTGGTCATGTCGTCGTACGCCGTCTGTGCGCCGCCGACTCCGTCGTACAATGCGTATTCGGCGCTGAGCGTCATGCTGTCCATTGCCACAGGAGGACAGACGAAACGAAGGCTTGAGACGTTGTAGGTGCAGTCGAGTCCGCCGTAGGTGATATCAAGCGACGGCCCAGTGCTCACTCTGGCCGGTGTGCTCGGGCGGTCGAGATGCAAGGTAATAGCCTGCAGGAGGAGTACATCGTTCGCCGTGCTCTGTCCGTGCGCCGATGCTATTACGGTGGTTTCCAGAGAGGGTGTCCGGTCCTCGATGGGACCCGTGATACCTTTATCTCCAGAGCATGCTCCGAGTGTCACAACGGCGCCAATTGCGGCCAGTCGACGGAAATGAATCACGTTATCGTATCCTCGTGTGTGGGCTTGCGGGCATGAGCTGCGCCATTGGTAAGCTGATCGACAGATTGTTCGGGCATTGCATCGGGATTTCCGCGAGCTCGCCCAGCTCGTCGCTTCGTCCTCCCTCCCGACGGCAGAGAGAGCGGCCCCCGGCGTATCTTTTCAGCGTCGAGAGAGTTCGTGTCAAGACGAATGACGACCGGAGAAGTTACGCGCATATCCGGTAGTTGGAAAATGCGAGTTTCACCCACGGATTGGGAGGGTCGAATGAGGGACATTCAGTGCCATTCACCCAGACGACAGCGATCTTCGGGGACGCTCAGGAGAACCTGGACTCACACGGGGTCTCGGGATGCCGCTCGCCAAGCAAAGCGTGAATCAGGACTTGCCCAGCACCTACCAAACTGTACGCCGATGGCGAGGCACATTCGGGCTCGGACATGAGCTGTTCCGGCTGCACGCCGTAAGAATGCGCGAGCGTGACGAAGCCGCGTTTCTGACAAACGTACTGGGAGTTTCATGCATCGGGATTGATGCGGGGTGCACCGTAGCCGACATGGGAGAGCTGTCGCCAGAGCTTTTCCCGCCGCACTCTCAAGCGGTTCAGGGTCTACGGAATAGCCTTTGCCATTCTTTCGACAATTTCCTCTGCCCGGATGATCGAACGGACTTGCAGCCCCGCTGCCTCCAGTGCCGCGCGCCCTCCTTCCTCCCGATCTACCAGCGCCAGAACTCCAGCTACGTCTCCGCCCGCGGCTCGCACGGCAGTGGCAGCTCTAAGTGCTGAGCCACCAGTAGTGATCACATCTTCTACAATCGCGACACGATCGCCTTGTTGAAACGGACCTTCGACGAGACGGCCGGTGCCGTGCATTTTTGCCTCCTTTCGTACCGTAAAGGCACGCACTGGTGAGCCGGCAAGCATGCTGGCATAGCTAATGGCGTACGCTATGGGATCGGCGCCCAAGGTGAGTCCGCCGACCGCGTCCACTAACCAGCCAGTCGCGCCGAGTACTTC
>JACDCM010000261.1 GCA_013817545.1 Gemmatimonadaceae bacterium
CGAGCAAGCGCAGGCGCCGCTTCACGCCATTGAATACAGATTGCACGGCATAGTCGCGTTCGCAATCATGCCATTATTCGCTCTCGCCAATGCAGGGGTGCGCATTGATGGAGGTATCCTCGCACCGCTTGCAACGCCGATCGCACTTGGAATTATTCTTGGCCTCGTCATCGGAAAGCCGGTGGGCATTACGCTCACCTCCTGGTTAGCCGTGCGCACTGGCGTAGCCAGCATCCCGACCGGCGCGGGTTGGGGGGCGCTGCACGGAGTCAGCTGGCTCGCCGGCATCGGCTTTACGATGTCGCTCTTCATCGCGGAACTGGCATTTGGGAGGGGAGAGCTGCTCGACGACGCCAAGGCCGGCATTCTGGCAGCTTCCGCTATCGCGGGCATTGCGGGTTGGACCATAGTCGTGCTGTCAGAGCGAGCGAGGCATGTCGCAACAACGGAGACTATCCAATGACCGGTGTATCGTTGCACTGCTGATCACTGATCCCTAAGGGGCCAGTGATCAGTAACCGCCTGCAGTGCATGCGGTATTGGAATTAGTCGCGGCCTGCGCCGAGGCCGCTACTCGTTCACGCCAGCAGTCGTGGTAGTCCAAAACACGCATGCACGTAACGGTTCAGACTTTTTCCGTCCATGTCGCCAGTGCTGCCATGTCAAACGGGCACAAGCGAGCGTGAGCAAGTGCGAGCGTAGTTATCGCGTTGCCGCAAAAGTCCGGTAGGCACCTTGGAGAGTTCGGAGAAGAGTTTGCGCGACGAACTCCGAAACAAACTGGAAGCGACCGCAACCACCCCCGAACAATTTTCAGCTTGACAACCCCCGTCTGATACGTTTTCTCTTACAAGTGTAGTAATACAACCGTAGTACTTCCCTATTATCGCCGTCGTGACTGACTCCGTCCCACTCACTGACCTCCAGATCGAGTTGATGCGCGTCCTCTGGCTACAGGGCGAAGCAACCGTAATCGAGGTGCATCAGCGGATCTCGCAACAGCGTGGACTGGCGCAAGGTACGGTCGCCACGCTTCTCACCAGACTCGAGAAAAAGGGGGCCATCACGCACCGGACCGAAGGCCGACAGTTCGTGTACCGTGCGCTTGTATCGGAAACCGAGGTTCGGCGTTGGATGCTTGCACAGGTAGCGGACCGGCTTTTCGGCGGCGACGTGCCGCTCCTGATCCATCAACTGCTCGCCGAGCGCGAAGTAAGTGCAGGGGATCTCGCCGAGGTCAAGGCTCTTATAGCTGAAAGGGAAAGCACCGACAGGAAGGAGACCGGGAAGTGAGCTGGGAATCGATGCTGTTCAACATCATCAGCATCTCCGCGACGCTGGTTGCCTGGATCGCGACCTACGCTGTCCATTCCACTCAGTAGCGCCGTCTGTGCGGGGATACGTAAACGAACGGGCTTCGGAAAGATCCGAAGCCCGTTCGTTGCTGTTCAATCATCGGGAATCGCCAAATGCGATGAACGACCCTACAGTGTCACGCTCAACAATCGTACCCCGAGCACCGTCTTTGAACCCGAGCACCGAACACCGCGCAGTGCCAACCGAACCAAACACCGAGCACCGAACACCGCACTCGTTGCGGGCAGAACCCACCCCGCCAAGCTGTGTCTACTGCACCGCGTTGATCATGTCGAAGATCGGCAGGTACATCGCCACCACCATGCCACCGACTATAACGCCGAGGAACACGATCATGACCGGCTCGAGGAGGCTGAGCACCGCCGACACCGCCGTATCAACCTCTGTATCGTAGAAGTCCGCGATCTTTGACAACATTTCGTCCAGTCCGCCCGTCTGCTCGCCAACGGAGATCATCGAGATAACCATCGGAGGGAAGACCTGCGACCGCTGCAGGGGCGCCGAGATGGTGTCTCCACCAGCGATGGACGCCCGTGATTCCATGATTGCGTCGTGAATTACGCGGTTACCAGCAGTCTTGGCCGTAATCTCCAGTCCGTCGAGAATCGATACACCGGAGCTGATCAGCGTTCCCAGGGTGCGCGTAAAGCGCGACACGGAAGATTTGCGGATCAGATCGCCGAGTACCGGAACCTTGAGCAGCAGCTTGTCGATCATCAGCTTGCCGCTGGACGTGGCGTAGTAACGGCGCAGTGTGAACACGAATGCCCAGAGCCCGGCGCCAACGGCCCACCAGTATGCCTGCAGGAACTTCGATGCGCCGATGACGATACGAGTGGGCAGTGGCAGGGCCATGCTGACCGACGCGAACATCGTCTCGAACACAGGGATAACGAAGATAAGAAGCACCACGATCGCAATCGCCGCGACGCTCATGATCACGCCCGGGTACATCATCGCGCTCTTCACCTTGCCGACAAGGGCGTCGTTCTTTTCCATGAAGGTGGCGAGGCGCATCAGAATCGTGTCGAGAATACCGCCGGCTTCGCCGGCCGCCACCATGTTCACGTACAGCTCGCTGAACGCTTTCGGGTGCTTGCCGAGCGCGTCTGCGACGGTGTGTCCCGACTCCACGTCATATACGACCTGGCGAGTGACTTCCTGGAGTGCCTTGCTCTCGCTCTGCTTGGACAGAATGTCCAGCGCCTGAACGAGTGGAAGTCCGGAGTTGATCATCGTGGAGAATTGCCGGGTGAAGATCACGATGTCCTTCATCTTGATCTTGCCGCCGCTCTTCTTTTTCTGCTCTTCGTCGATCTTCACGACGATGAGCTTTTGTCGCCGCAGCTGCACGACTACATCGTCGCGTGTCGCAGCGTCCAGCGTGGCGCTTTTCAGCTCGCCGCTGAGCGTGCGGGCCGTGTAGGCGAATGTGGGCATTCTTGTCCTCGGTAGCAAAGTACGAACTGCGAACTACGAACCAAGTACTGCGTACTGCGTACTGCGTGACTGCGGACTGCGGACTGCGAACTACATGCTGTTCTGTCCGCTGCAGTATTCCAGCAGAGAGACGACGGACGACCGTGTTCCGTTTCGTTCCACCCGATTCCCGATTCCCGAGCTACTTCCGTGCGCTCGCGTACTTGGCGCCGTTACCCCTCGCGTCTGCTTCAGGATCACCAGTCTGGCCGACCATGCGGCTCAGCTCAGTGGGATCGCCCGATACGCGCAGACATTCTTCCAGCGTCACTTCGCGTGACATGTAGTGCTGGTATAGCGCGTCATTCAGAGTCTGCATCCCGAACTTCTTGCCTGACTGCATCTGCGAGTAGATCTGGTGCACCTTGTCATCGCGGATGAGCGCGCGGATTGCCGGTGTCACGACCAGGATCTCCGCCGCCATCGCTCGGCCGGTGCCGCGCGCCTTTGGCAGAAGGGTCTGCGTAACGATGCCCTCGAGCACGAAGGCGAGCTGAGCTCGCACCTGCGACTGCTGGTAGCTCGGGAAAACGTCGATAATGCGGTTGATCGCCTCGGCCGCGGAGTTGGTGTGCAGGGTCGCGAGGCAAAGGTGACCAGTTTCGGCGATCGTGATCGCCGCGGCGATCGTCTCGAGATCGCGAAGCTCACCGACAAGAATGATGTCCGGATCTTCGCGCAACGCGTATTTGAGCGCGTTGGCGAAGCTCTTGGTGTCCGTGCCGACTTCGCGCTGGTTGACGATACAGCTCTGATGCTTGTGGATGAACTCGATCGGATCTTCAACCGTGATGATGTGCCCTTTCCGCTCGCGGTTGATCTTGTCGATCATGGCCGCCAACGTCGTGGACTTGCCCGAGCCCGTCGGACCCGTAACGAGCACCATGCCGCGAGGGCGTTCGGCCATCTTGGCTACCGCCGCGGGCAGGCCCAACTCCTCGAAAGTCTTGATGGAGAACGGGATCTGCCGGATCACCAGTGATACGCAGCCACGCTGCTTGAAGCAGTTGCCGCGGAAGCGGGCCAGGTTCTGAAGTCCGAAGCTGAAATCCAGCTCGTCGTCGATCTCGAACCGTTTCTTCTGATTCTCGGTCAGGATCGAGTATGCGAGCTGCAGCGTGTCCTTGGGATTCAGCACGTGCTCCGCTTTCGAGTTCGTGATGTCGCCGTCGATGCGCAGCTTCGGACGCTCCCCAGCCGTGATGTGGAGGTCGGATGCGTTTCGCTGGATCATCTCCTCGAGGAGTGATCGCAGGTTGACTGTCATGGGTGCTGCCGGGGCGGCGGTGGCGGTCATTTGAGTTCGGTTAAGGCGTGGTGGAACAGTGCTGCTTGATCATCACGTCGCGGTCTCTCGCACCACCTGCTCCAGCGTGGTGATTCCCTTCATTACTTTGAGCAATCCATCCATTCGAAGCGTCAGCATTCCCGCTTCGACGGCGGCGTCCTTGATCTCCTGGGCGCCGACGTTCTGCATGATGAGCTTCCGGAGACCGGGGGTCATGTACATCACTTCGTACAATCCCTGCCGTCCCTTCAGACCCGTGCCGTTGCACTGATCGCAACCGCGGCCCTTGAAAAACGGTATTTCCTCTACGCGCGACTCGAGATTGATCTTGGCGAGTAGTGGGGCCGCTTCCTTGGTCGCGCGTCCCTTCGCATCGTTGATCGCCTCGTCCGTGAAGCGCAGCTCGCGCAGCGTCATCTCCGGCTTGATCTTCGCGGCGCTCATCTCTTCCTTCTCGGGATAATGCTGCGTCTTGCAGCTCGAGCAGATTCGGCGAACCAGCCGTTGCGCCAGCACCAGGTTCAGCGCCGAGGCCACGTTGAACGGCTCGAGTCCCATGTCCAGCAATCGTGTGACGGTTTCCGGAGCTGAGTTGGTGTGCAGCGTCGAGAGAACAAGGTGGCCCGTGAGCGCCGCCTTGATGGCGATGCTGCCCGTTTCGAGATCCCGGATCTCACCGACCATGATGATGTTGGGGTCCTGCCGCAAAAACGCTTTCAACGCAGCGGCGAAGCTCATCCCGATGTCGTTTCTAACGAGTACCTGATTGACTCCGAAGAGGTTGTACTCGACCGGATCCTCCGCCGTCATGATGTTGACGTCGATGTTGTTCACCTTGGACAGCGCCGAATACAGCGTGGTCGTCTTCCCGGATCCTGTAGGACCAGTGACGAGCACCATGCCGTACGGGTTCGACACCGCTTCCATGAGCTCACGCTCAGCGCGCGGCTCAATACCGAACTTCTCGAGCTCGAGTGTCAGGTTGCCCTTGTCGAGAATACGAAGCACGATCTTCTCGCCAAACAGCGTAGGAAGCGTGGAGACGCGGAAGTCGATCACCTTCTTCCCCATCTTGAGCTTGATACGGCCGTCTTGCGGTACTCGCCGCTCGGCGATGTTCAGCGAAGCCATGATCTTGAAGCGGGAGATGAGAGCCGGCTTGAGTCTCAGCGGCGGCTTCATGATCTCCTCGAGCGCACCGTCAATACGGTAACGCACCCTGAGCTCGTGCTCGAAGCACTCGAAGTGAATATCCGACGCGCCACGCTTCACAGCATCCGTCAGCACGCCGTTCAGCAGCTTGACGACAGGCGCGTCGTCGATCGCCTGCGTAAGAGCGGCGGCGGTGAGCTCTTCTTCCTTCTCCTCAACCACTTCGACATCACCATCGACTTCGCCGATGTCCATGTCCTTGAGCAGCGACTGTAGCGCGGTATCAGTGACCGATTCGTAATGCTTCTCGATCGTGTTGCGAAGGGTGTATTCTCCCGCGATGACGGGGAAAATGTCGTATCGCGTGATGAACTTGAGGTCATCCAGCACGCCCAGGTCGGATGGATCGGCCATGGCGACCGTAAGCGTGCGTCCGTCGCGCTTGAGCGGGAGCACGAGGTGCTTGATAGCCATGTCCGGCGGCACCAGCCGAGCGATGCGGGGATCGACCTCAAACTTGGAGAGATCAACCGCCGGCATGCGGTACTGTCGCGCCAGCATCCGGGTGAGGTCGAGCTCCTGCAGAAAGCCCAGTTTGACCAGGCTGTAGCCGATTCGCGTGCCGTTAGCCTTCTGTTCCTGAAGCGCCACTTCCAGCTGCGCCCTAGTGATGATCCCTTCCTTTAGGAGGAGATCACCAATGCGCTCGTTCGCGGCGACAGCAGGTGCGGCCATGAAATTTCTGTACGGTGCGGTTGAATGATCGGCGAACAGTGACGGCGGGCCGCGCGTGCAACGCAGCGACTCAACGGGA
>JACDCM010000262.1 GCA_013817545.1 Gemmatimonadaceae bacterium
CTTTTTCTGTGACAGCAACGGCGGCTCCAGCAACGCGTGATTCCAGCAAGGCACCGCTCCAGGATTGTCGCAGTTTCCGCAATCCGCAATCCGCAATCCATGTTTTATTCCGCCCCCAGCATCATCCTCCGCTCCGCGCTCGCGAACCGTTCCGCCGATTGCTTTTCCGGGGTCAATAAAGAAACAATAATTCCGGTTGCAAAGGAAAGCGGGATCGTGATGAGGGCTGGATTCTTGAGCGGGAAAAGGGCGTCCTGCTGACGCAGGATGTCCACCTGGATGGTGGGCGACAGGTAAATGAGAGTAAGCGCCGAGACAGTTCCGATCAGCATACTGGCGACAGCGCCGGCGGTCGTGCACCGACTCCAGAAGATGGAGAGCACCAGCGCCGGAAAGTTCGCGCTCGCGGCGATAGCGAAGGCGAGTGACACCATGAACGCGACGTTCTGGCCCTTGAATGTTATGCCGAGGAGTACGGCGAGTATTCCGAGAACCAGAGTTGCGATTTTGGCGACGCGCAGCTCCTCACCAGGGGCGGGCGAGCCCTTGCGGAATACACTCGCCCAGAGGTCATGCGAAATGGCGGCCGCGCCAGACAGAGTAAGTCCGGCGACTACCGCGAGTATGGTCGCGAACGCTACTGCCGCGATGAAGCCGAGGAAGGGTGTGCCACCCAGGTAGGCCGCCAGCAGAGGCGCCGCCATGTTGCCGCCCTTGTCGACACCAGTGATCGTCTCCGGTCCAACAAGCACCATCGCCCCGAAACCCAAAATGAATGTCAACAGGTAGAAAAAGCCTATCAGACCCGTGGCGTAGAAGACGGACGTGCGCGCTGCTCGTGCGTCCGGTACCGTGTAAAACCGCATCAGGATGTGCGGAAGCCCGGCGGTACCGAACATGAGCGCCAATCCAAGTGAGATTGTGTCAAGCGGGTTGGAGACAAGTTTTCCCGGCGTGAGAACTCCGCTTCCGTATTTGTCGGCGGCTGCCGCGAACAGTGCGAGCGGACTTCCACCGAATTTGAGCAACACGAGCACCGCGAGAATGAACGCTCCGCTGAGCAGTAGTACCGCCTTGACGATTTGAACCCACGTGGTAGCAAGCATGCCGCCGAAAAGCACGTAGGCGATCATCACCGCCCCGACGATTGTGAGTGCCAGCTCATACGGAATTCCGAACATCAGCTTGATGAGACCGCCTGCTCCCACCATCTGGGCGATCAGATAGAACAGCACCGTCACGAGCGTGCCTATGGCCGCCGCGATACGAATCGGCGTCTCTCGCATTCGTAAAGCGACCACGTCCGCGAAGGTGTACTTCCCGAGATTCCTCAACGGCTCGGCGATCAGAAAGAGGACGATGGGCCACCCGACGAGCCATCCGGTCGAGTATATAAGCCCATCGAATCCGGTTGTTGATACCAGTCCTGCGATGCCAAGGAAGGAAGCGGCACTCATGTAGTCCCCTGCCAGCGCAAAACCATTCTGGCCGGCAGTGATGCTTCGGCCCGCGGCGTAGAAGTGCTCGGTCGTCTTGGTGCGAAGAGAGGCCCAATATGTGATCCCCATCGTGATCGCAATGAAGGCGAAGAAGAAAGCGATGGAGGTGACGTTCGGCGATCCTATTGTCTGCATGATCGGGATTGCGGATGGCGGATTGAACAGCGTATGACGTACAGTGCGTATTACAGCCTCAGTCGTTACGAATGATCCTGGCCAGCTCTTCGTCGTAGCGCGTGTTCGCCCACCGCACGTACACCCACGTCAGCAGCCACGCCGACACGATCACGAGCGCGCCACTGAGAATGCCAACACTCAGGCCACGGGCGAGAAGCCGGCCCATCAAGGGCTTCTGGAAAGCGATAAGCGCGATGAATCCGAAGTAGATCGCGACCATCGCTCCGGTAAGCCATATGGCAGTTTTCCAGCGACGAGCAGCGAGAGCCTGCAGACGCGCGTCGGAAATTGGTGATGTGCCGGCGGAGCGCTCGGGCGCGCCTGAGGGATAGATCATGACTCGGCTCGATGCTGAGGTGAGACAGGCGACCCCTCACTAGCACCTGATTTCATTTCCAGGACTGGCAATGCCGCTCTCACGATTTTCGCTGTAGTAATGATCTGACCCGTGTGCCGCTGAGTGTGCTCGGCCACGTGGAAAAACAACCCGAAGACAGTGGTTGGGAGCGCCGCCTGTCCGACGGTTCTGCGTTCCTGCAGTGCCGCTACGTCGGCCGCGCGCATTACCCGGAGTGCCTCGTCTATCGCGGAGCGCGCGCCGGATACCAGTTCCGCGGCCTCAACCGGCACAGCTGCACCGGAAACCTCGGCCGCGAGCCAGTGGCGCTGCCGCTCGTCCAGCATCTCGCCGCGCGCGTAGGTGAGCAGCCTGTCGATGCTTCCGGCTATGTGCCGCAGATGAAACCCAACCGACGCGATTTCACCAGGTCGTAAAGCGAGCTGCTGCGTCGTCAGCGTGGCTACGGATAGCGCGATGTCCTCGCGCGCCTGCACCAGCGCGTGCGCGGCCGGCATCAGTACAGCATCGATATCGTCGAGAGGACCGCTCAGCCAGGCTTCCATTGGATAGCTAAAGTAGCTCCTCCGCGACATGGAGTAAGGCGCGCAGTTCCCGGCAGACTCAGTTTACGGGTTTAAAAGCCCGTAGCACCAGTCAGCGTCGGCACCTCGCAGGCCTCGAGCTGGCCTTGATAGTACCGATTGATCGCTCCTTTCCCAAAGGGGTGGATCGTTTTCTGCCGCAAAATTGAAGTCGTTGTCCTTGCTCGCAACCTTTTTGAGCGGCGCGCTAAGATGGTACGTTGCTCCCCGGAACCGTTGTGCACAGCCAAGGAGAAGAAGACGGCCCTCATGCGCCACACGCGAATAGGAAGTCCGGGCATTTCGCCGGTTTCAAATGTTCATCGAAAGTGAAGCTTTCCCGGTTCCCCGACGCTTCATGAGAGCGTGACTCGCGCTACAACTGCCGGCGACAACGCTTCGCTCTCCCGCGAGCTGGCGGACTTCCTCGTGCAACTCTCCATAGCGATGCACAAGCACGCTATCTATCCCCCTGCACACCCAATGCTTTCCGGTGCGGTAGACGGCGTCATAGCCCGGCTGGGCGAGATGCTCAGCACGCGTGCTACCATGTCACTTGGCGTAGCCCGCAGTCAGCTCGTGATCGAGGGGGTCGCAACCGACCCCGAGAATCCCCTGCTACGCGAGCTTGCCCAGCGGCTTCACCGGCATCATCTCGGCGCGGTCAAGTTCAGCCTTGGCGTGACGAGCGAGCAGATCGCGGATTTCCTGTGCACGGTGGCGGTGGACGCGGACCGCACTGGTGACCCGCTCGGCGACCGCAAGGACCCGGTTGAAAGATGGGCCCACATATGCCTGTACCCGTTGTCGTACGGGCAGCTCGAGCTGATCGAGAAGAAGGAGGGAGAGGAAGACACTGGGGCCGGAGGAGTGGCGCGCGGCGCAACGCTGTGGATCGGTCTCGCTCGCGCAGCGCTTGCAGCTGAAGAGGACGCGGATGTTTCGCTCTCCACCGATCCCGCAATGGTGGCAAAGGCAATCGACGCCGGCTCCCGTGAGAAGGCGTACGATCAGGTCATCGTCGGTTACCTGCTGCACATCGCCAACGAGCTCAAAACGGCAGGGCAGGGTGAAGCGGAAGCATTGAAGCGACGCGTACCCCAGATGGTAGGTGCTCTCAGACCGGAAACCGTAAGTCGTCTTCTCGGCATGGGTGGCGACATTGCGCAGCGCCGGCAGTTCGTACTGGACGCCGCGCAGGGGATGGCTGCCGATGTGGTCGTGCAAGTGGTGCAGGCGGCAGCCGACGCTTCCGGTGAAACCATTTCACACTCGCTGCTGCGATTGTTGTCGAAGCTGGCCGCACACGCACAGGACGGAAACGACGGTTCCCGCGGGCGCGCTGATACCGCGCTCCGAGAGCAGGTCACGCGTCTCGTAGCCGATTGGGAGCTGGAGGATCCAAACCCCGACGCATACCGTGCGGTGTTGGAGGGGATGTCCCGGGCAGCGCCAATGGTGGGCAGCGCGGAATCCGCCAGCGTGGCGGACTCTCCCCGCATTCTCGCAATGAGCCTCGAGCTGGGCGTCGTCGGACCGCCTACCTGGCTCGCGGTCGAAGAGATGCTCGCCAACGGCCAGGCCTCTCCCCTGTTCGATTTTCTGAGCGATGCCGCACCAGACAACACCGCGGAGCCGTGAGCGATCCGTCGCGATTTCTAACCTCGCTGGCTCAGGCCTTTGCGACCATGGGCCTCTATCCCGTCACGCATCCATCACGAGCGCGGACCCTCGATTCCGCGTATGAGCAGCTTCTCCTGCTTCAGAGCACCGATCCGCAGCCACGGTTCAGCCTCCTCGAGCACGAAGTGGTTTACGGCCGAACTACTCTGCAGGACATGCGTGACTGGGCTCCCGGAACGCGGCTATCGGGGGTGGGAGTGCAGCGGCTCGAGTTCACCGGCTTCGTTTCGCGCGAGGATTTCGAGCAGTTCGTTGAAGAAGTCATGCAGCGCCTCGCTCTTACATCCTCGTCGGCTGAGGTACGGCCCGAGCGCCCCACGGCGATTCGTTTCGGTGCCGTTGGCTTACGCGGCGAAACGCACAAGGAGGAGGACGAGCCGCTTCGGCTCGCGGGGATCAACTACACGATGGGCGAAGAGGTCAGCGCCATAAAGTGGATTCATCAGGAGGTGGCGTCGCGCGGCAGCTGCATCTTCTCGAGGCGGAGGCTACGGTCCGATCGCTTTCAGTAGCGATGCACGGCGAGAGTCGGATTGTGATCCCTCTGCTCGAGCTCAAGGAATTTGATCAGTACACAACTACGCATTCGATGAACGTAGCGGTGCTCGCGATGGGGCTCGCGGAGTACCTGGACTCGACGCTCGCGACGTGCGCACGTTTGGAGTCGCCGGCTTGCTGCACGACCTGGGTAAGGTACGGATTCCCAAGGATATTCTGAACAAGCCGGGCGCGCTTACTTTCTGGCTCCAGCCTCCAACCGGTTGTATTTGCGTAGCGCCGCAATCAAGCGGTCATGCGGAATCGCGGAAACCCGGAGGCCGTCGACTCCCACCATTGTGCGTGCCGCAAGCATCGCATTCAGAATGGCCTCCTCGGTCGCCTGAACCGTCGCCTCGAAAATTGGGTTGATCCGGTCGTTGGGCAGCATGCGTACAGCCGAGATTCCAGTGTCAGCGGCTGCCGCCGGATTCGCGGTGGAGAAAGCCACGAAAATGTCGCCCGAGGAGTTCTCACCCAACCCTCCCATTCTCCCCACGCCAAGTGAGGCCCGCGTCGCCACTCGCTTCAGTTGGTGCGGCAGCAGAGGTGCGTCTGTGGCGACTACAATAATGATCGACCCCAATCCTTCGAGGGCATCCTCACGCGGCGTGGGAGCTGGCGGCTGAGCGGCTCCGCAGTTCGGAATGCCACGCAACCAGTCGCGGGTAGGCTGTTCATTCGTTTCGAAGCAGAGCCGCAAATCGGCGATCTCGGTACCGACGGGCGCCCCCGCGACCCGGAGGAGTCTTCGAGCACCGTAGTTACACTGCACCAGGACTCCAACCGTGAAGCCGCCGGCGTCAACGCTCAGCTTGCGCGACGCCGTACCGATCCCCCCCTTGAAGCCATGGCAGATCATTCCGGTCCCGCCCCCAACTGCTCCTTCCTGCACAGCGCCCCCCCGAGCCGAGTCCAGCGCCGCGAAGACGTGTTCCGGTCGGACGTGAAACCCCTTGTCGTCGTTGAGCGCGCCGTCAAAAGTCTCAGCGACGACGGGCAATGCGAAGAGAGGTGAGCGTCCTGTCTTGACCATCCAATCGACAACTGCGTCGCGGGCAACGCCGACACTGTGCGTATTCGTGATCAGAACCGGCCCTTCGAGCATTCCGGATTCTTCCATCCAGGTGGTGCCCGTCATCTCGCCATTGCCGTTGAGCGTGAACCATGCGGCGAACACCGTATCGGAGCCCGCGCGACCTCGCGGCAGAATCGCGGTCACACCGGTTCTGACAGGACCTTTCCCTGCTACGAGACGGCCCGAACCCGAGATGAGTGTGGCG
>JACDCM010000263.1 GCA_013817545.1 Gemmatimonadaceae bacterium
AGGCGGGATTCACGTCGGAGATGTGGTAATGCTCGCCGGGCCCGCCGGCAGCGGCAAAACGACGTTCGCTTCGCAGTTCGTGGGCGAGGGTCTTCGTCAGGGTGAAGCGGCGGTAATCGCGATCTTTGAGGAGTACCCGGAGGCATACATGGGGCGCGCCAAATCGCGCGATGCCGACTTGAAACAGAAGCTGGATTCGGGCAAGCTCAAGCTCTTGTACTTGCGGCCGCTGGACCTGTCAGTGGATGAAACGTTGCATGAGATTCTGGAGGCCGTGAAGGAAAACGGTGCTACACGAGTGGTGATAGATTCACTGTCTGGCTTCGAGATCGCGCTTGCGCCTGCATTCCGGGTTGACTTCAGGGAATCGCTATATCGTCTTGTAGGAGCGCTGACAGCCACCGGCGTGACCGTTTTCACCACTGCGGAAATCACCGGCGCGTATCCCGAGGTGACCTTCACTTCCGAGAGGGTTTCCTTTATTACCGATGACATCATTGTGCAGCGCTACGTCGAAATTGAGGGGGAAATCCTTACGGTTTTGTCAATCATGAAAATGCGCGGAAGCCAGCATAGCCGAGAGTTTCTCCTGTACGAAATCAATAAAAATGGCGCGGTGGTGGGTGGTCCGCTGATGGGCTATCACGGCATTATGTCAGGCATCCCCACCCGAATTTCCGCTGAAACAGCATGACGACAAAGACTGACCGGTCGGGCAGGGATCTACTCTCTCATAATGCGTTCAGGGAGTACATGGAACACGCCCCGCAGGCCTTCGCGGTTACGCAGGGTGCGGTCCAAAAAATCGTATATGCCAACACGGCGTTTCGCTCGATGACCGAGAAGACCGGGAAAGGACGGGTGGGTGCGCCAGTGTCCGATATGTTCGCCGGGCGGGATGCCGCCGAGTTGCTTGAATTACTGGACTGTGCGATAAGACAGGGCATTCCCGTGCTGGATTACTCAGTCAAATCTCTCGACAGAGTGACGGCGCCATGGCATTGCACGGCTTGGCCGGTGATGGATGCCAGCGGCCTTCCGGATCATCTCGTCATCGAGCTTCGCGATGAGTCCCCCCTCGAGCATTCTTTCGCCATGCAGCGGGAGGTAACCGAGCGAATGCTGTTAGGTGCGTTGCGTGAGGGAGAAGCCGCCGACAGCGCCGAAGCATCCAGTTGGCGAGCCCGGTTTCTCGCGGAGGCAAGCCGAGAGTTTGCCGAAACGCTCGACGAAGAATTCGTCATTCAGACCATGGCCAGGCTCGCGCTACCGCACTTGGGTGAATGGTGCATGGTCGAAATCATCGAAGGCCAGGCCTTTTTGCGCCGTTTGGCGATCTTTCATCCTGATCCGTCTAAACAGGCGCTTGTACGGGAGCTGGAAATTAGCTGGGCGCCAACGGCGGGAGACCTGTTCGGTGGTCCGGCTGTGCTTCGCGGGGCGGCTCCCACGATTAGCGCAGAGCACGTCGAAGCGGCATTGAAGGATACGGAGAGTGGAAGGGAGAACGCCTGGGCCCTTGCCCAGTTGGGATTGGGTTCCGTACTGACGGTGCCTCTGGTCGCCCGCGCGAAGCTCCTCGGTGCCGTGACCTTTGTTGGAAAGAAAGGAGCGCTCGACTACTCCCAGGCTGACGTGGAGCTGGCACAGGACCTCGCGCTGCGTTGCGCTATGGCTATTGACGGTGCGCAGTTGTATCGCGAGGCCGTCTTGCGCAAGGTAAAGGCCGAAGTGGCAAACCAGGCCAACACTGCGTTTCTGGGCAGGGTCAGTCACGATCTTCGCGCGCCGCTTAACGGCATACGCGGCTATGTCGACCTCATCGACGAGGGGATACGGGGGCCCGTGACGGAGGCGCAGCGCAGGGACCTGGATCGCATTCGCGAAAACCAGAAACACCTGCTTCGTCTCATCACCGAGATTCTCAACTTCGTGCGCCTGGGCAGCGATGGTATGCCGTACAATATCACGGACATCACCGCGCAGGACGCCGTGGATTCCGCTGTGGCCCTCATTGAGCCGCTCATTGGAGAGAAGAACCTCACTTTTAGCGTCCCGAGGTGCGGACCGGATGTGGTTTTTCGCGCTGACCCCCTCCAGGTGCGGCAGATTCTCCTGAACTTGCTGTCCAATGCGATCAAGTTTACGCCGCCCGGAGGCGAGCTTGCCATCGTCTGCGAGGCCGGGCCGGAGTTAATTACCCTGAGAGTAGAGGACAGCGGGATAGGCATACCCGACGACAAGAAGGCTTCAGTTTTCGAGCCATTTGTGCAAGTGAAGAATGGTTTGGCGGAGAGCGAAGTCGGATTTGGCCTGGGGCTGGCCATTAGTCGCGATCTTGCGCGGGGAATGCAGGGGGATTTGCAAGTCGAAAGCGAGCTTGGGCTTGGTTCGCGCTTCACGCTTACTCTACCGCGAGCAAAACAGACGTAAGTGGTGACGTTCCAACCGCCACGAGTCCGGTGCTCGGTGCCCGGTGTTCGGTGCCCGGTCGGCACAGCGCGGTGATCGGTGTTCGGCTGTCACAGCGCGGTTTTCGGTGCTCGGGGAAGTAACGTCGCTGCGACGCTTTGGCACCGTCATTTTCGATTGCGATTCGACACTCTCCTCTATCGAGGGGATCGAGGATCTGGCCGTCGCGCATCGTGATGAGATCGCACGCCTCACTGAGTCGGCGATGCGGGGTGAAGTCGCGCTGGAGGATGTTTTCGCGCGACGTCTCGAGCTGGTGCGCCCATCTCGCGCGGATGTCGCCAGGTTAGGCGATCGCTACGTTGAGAAACTCGTTCCGGATGCAAAGGCGCTCGTTACAGCGCTTCTGGGCGAAGGCATAATGGTTCGCGTGATGTCGGGAGGATTGCGACCGGCGGTTCTGGTGTTGGCGCGCTTCCTCGGCCTCACGGACAACCTGGTGGCTGCAGTTGATATACTGTTCGATGAAACGGGCAACTACGCCGACTTCGACCACACTTCCCCGCTCGCGCAGTCTGGAGGGAAGCGCGTTCAACTCGAACGTTGGCTGCCATCGCTCATTCGTCCAATCATGTTTGTTGGAGATGGGATTACTGACCTCGAAGCCAGGCCTCCCGCCGATTCCTTTGTTGCGTATACGGGGGTGGCACTTCGTAGCGAGGTCGCGGCGGCAGCCGATGTGGTGGTAAGATCCCGGTCCCTGGCGCCAGTGCTGTCACTCGCACTTGGTGGCGTGCCACCGGAAGATCCGTCTTCGCTCGAACTGTTCGTTCGTGGCACCGGCCTGATGACCGCCGCTGACATTCCGGGTTGATTCCGGCAGCTGTTTATCTTTCTTCTCGACAGTCAGCAAGCTTAGCCTTTTATTGGAGATCAGGAATGCACCAAACCGCGGCCGACCGCGGGACAGCTCAGACGTCCGCAGCATTCGGCAAGTTTTTTCTTCCGGGACCGACCGAAGTCCGTGCCGAGGTGCTCGACGCCATGCGTGGCCCCATGATCGGGCATCGCGGGTCGTCGATGGAAGAGCTGGTCGCCCGGCTTCAGGCAGGGTTGAAACTCGTTTTCCGCACCGAGCGCCCCGTATACATCTCATCTTCCTCAGCGACCGGACTTATGGAGGGAGCCCTGCGGAATGGAGCGCGCCGCAAGGTGCTATCCCTGGTGAACGGGGCTTTCAGCGAGCGGTTCTTTCACATTGCGCGCGCATGCGGGCTCGATGCCGTTGCACTCGAGGTCCCGCTCGGCGCAGGGCATACCGCCGACATGCTCGAGAGCGCGTTGCGCACGGGAGACTACGATACAGTCACCGTTGTCCACAGCGAAACATCCACGGGAGTTCTCAATCCGATCGCGGAGCTATGTGAGGTTACGCATGCGGCCGGCGATGTGTTACTCCTCGTGGATAGCGTTTCCGGAATCGCCGGTGTCCCGGTGGAAACTGATGACTGGAAAATTGATTTCCTTCTGACGGGCTCTCAGAAGGCGCTGGCTCTACCGCCGGGCTTGGCCTTCGGTGTTGCGCAGGAAAGTATTCTACGTCGCGCTGAGGGGCTCCCGTCCCGCGGAGTGTACTTCGACTTCATCGAGTTCGAGAAAAATATTCGGAAAAATCAGACGCCAAACACTCCGGCGCTCTCACTTTTCTACGCACTGGATGCGCAGCTCAATAACATTATGAGCGAGACCCTCGAGGCACGCTGGGAGCGGCATGCGGCGATGGCGCGCCGCACATGGGAGTGGGTCGACTGGATGAGCAGCTCCGGTTACGATCTTAAAATGCTTGCACCGGATGGCTTCAGGTCGCCAACCGTCAGCTGTATTCGTCTTCCGGACGGCGCGCCAAAGGGCACGGAAGTGACTCGCAGGATGAAAGCGCGCGGATTCACCATCGCATCGGGTTACGGGACGCTCAAGGATACGACTTTTCGGATCGGCCATATGGGCGACCACACGGTGGATGAATTGAATATCCTGCTGGGCGAGCTGGAGAACGTGCTCGCGCCATGACTCCCGCCGTCTTCCGGATTCTGATCGCCGACAAGATATCGGCGGATGGGCTGCTTCCACTGCAGCAGGACAGCCGCTTTGAGATCGTGAATCGGCCAGGTTTGACGGGTGAGGATCTCAAGCTGGCCATCGCGGACGCGGATGCCGTGATCGTACGCAGCGCGACCAGGATCTCTCGCGCCGCGCTCGCTTCACCAGGTAGGCTCAAGGTGATAGGGCGAGCCGGGGTCGGTGTCGACACGATCGATGTCGACGCCGCCACAGAGCATGGCATCGCGGTGCTCAATGCCCCTTCCGGAAATACCATTTCCGCGGCCGAGTTGGCATTCGCGCTGCTGCTTGCTCTCGTTCGCCGCGTGCCCGCGGCGGATCGGTCGATGAAGCAGGGCGAGTGGGATAGAGCGAGGTTCAGCGGCACAGAGCTGCACGGCAAGTCAATGGGCCTCATTGGCGCAGGTCGCATTGGCGGCGAGGTATCCCGCCGGGCGCGAGCTTTCGGCATGCGGGTGCTGGTGTACGATCCTTATTTGAACGAGGAGAAGGCGCGGACACTCGAAGTGGAGCTTACTTCGCTCGAGGACGTACTTCGACGCGCGGATGTGATATCGATTCACGTGCCGCTCACCGAATCGACCGCCGGACTGATTGGCGAGGCCCAGCTCGCCATGATGAAGCCGGGTGCCCTCCTGGTGAATGCTGCCCGGGGTGGCATCGTCGACGAAGCTGCTCTTGCGAGTGCACTGGCGGGGCGGCGTATTGGCGGAGCGGCGCTCGATGTCTTCGAGCAGGAGCCACTTCCAGCTGATCATCCATTCCGCTCGCTGGACAACATCATACTCACGCCGCATCTGGGAGCGTCCACGGAAGAGGCGCAGCAGAACGTGGCGCTGGAGATAGCCGAGGCCGTGCGTGATGCTCTGCTTGACGGCGATCTGTCGCGGGCGGTAAATGCTCCCGCGATCGGAGGCGATGCGATGCGGAAGCTGCGTCCCCTGCTGGATCTCGCGGAGCGTGCAGGTCGTCTGGCGGCCGCTCTCGCACCGGCCGCCGTATCGCATGCGGAAGTTCGGTACGCCGGCGCAGCCGACGACGCACTGCGCCCTCTGGTAGCCAGCACATTGGTGGGAGTGCTAATGCCCGTGGTCGGTGAGCGGGCAGTCAACTTTGTGAATGCGCTTCATCTGGCAAAGACGCGCGGCATCGAGGTGCAGAGCACCCGTCTCAGTCCTCACGGAGACTATGCCGAATACATCGAGCTGAGGCTTGCATCGCGCGAGGGCGATGTTCGTGTCGCCGGCGCACTGTTAGGCGAGGGCCATCCGCGGATAGTTCGGATTGGGGATCATCAGATGAACGTTACGCCTGTCGGCGCGCTTGTGATGATTCGCAATCGCGACGTGCCGGGCGTCATCGGCCGGGTTGGGACGCTGCTCGGCGACGCCGGCATCAACATCGCCGAGTACCATCAAGCCCGGCTGGAAGCCGGTGGCGACGCGTTTGCGGTGATCCGCGTCGACAGCCGTCTCGCTCAAGCCGCGATCGCGGCGTTGCGTAAGGCACCTGAAGTGCTGGACGTCAGGCAGGTGCAGTTGGGGGAGTAGGGG
>JACDCM010000264.1 GCA_013817545.1 Gemmatimonadaceae bacterium
GACAATGCTCCTTCGAGTATTGCATAGCCGTGAGCGTCGAGGTCAGCGGCGACGCCTGTCCAGTCGAATGCTTTCAGGCGCGAGTCGCTGTTCGTGTCAATGGCTAAAGCAGGTCTTTCCATTGTTGCGGTCATAGCTGCGCCTCCTTTTCCAGCAAGCTCCGCTTGCGCTGTACGCCCCAACGATATCCGGACAGCTTGCCGTCGCGGGCGACGACGCGATGGCATGGGACTACCACCGCGAGGGCGTTCGCGGCGCACGCCTGCGCTACAGCTCGCGCAGATTTCGGCATGCCGATGCGATTGGCAATGTCCGTGTAACTCGCGGTCGATCCCGCCGGGATCTGCTGCAGCGCGTGCCACACTCTCAGTTGGAACTCCGACCCGTGCATATCGAGCGGTACGTCCAGACCACGCGACGGCGATTCCACGAACGCGGTCACCTTCCCGGTCAGCGATTCGAGTCTTGCACTGTCGTGGATAAGCGAGGCACCCGGAAATCGGCTCTCCAGATCCCGGCGCAGTTCGGCATGATCGTCGCCAAGCAGCACAGCGCAAACTCCTCTGGAGCTTTGCGCCACCAGCACGAGCCCGAGCGAGAAAGTGCCGATGTCAAAACGAATCTCATCAGGCACCCAGTGACGCTTTGGAATTCGCTGATCCGGCTTGCAGCGCTTGCACGGGCGAAACCCCGCCAGCTCGGCGTGCTCGCGGGTTGGGTGGAAGCGCACATTCTCCGGCTTGGCGAGCCGAGCTGCGCATGACGGAAAGCAGTACACGCCCGACGACTTGACCGAGTAGTAGAACGTGCCGTCCGCCGCCGAGTCTCGTGTGACGACGGATTTCCAGCGCGGATCCTTTTCCGTCGGAGTGGTGTCGGGCTTCCGGCTCTCAACTTGGACTGACATATCGTTTCCTCCTGATGATTGGTGAAGGCCACGCCTTCGCACACCAACCTAGATCTCGCCAGCTGCAATTGCTCGCCACTTTCGGACAGCAAACCGGTTTGAATTCATGACGGTAAATAATTACCGCATCACAACTTGGCATTTACACTTCCTTGGCCGAAAACGGCCACTATGGCTCCTTGGTACAGACTACATTCCAGCCATGACCCAGGACAGCGCTGCGCTCTACAATGCCTACACGTCCCGCGATCCCCGCTTCGACGGAGTATTCTACATTGGAGTGACTTCGACTGGCATCTATTGCCGGCCAGTTTGCACCGCGAAGACTCCGAAAGCCGCCAACTGCCGCTTCTTCAACAGCGCGGAGTCTGCCGAGAAGGCGAACTTTCGCCCCTGTCTTCGTTGCCGGCCGGAACTTGCGCCCGGAAACGCCCCCGTAGACGATGCGTCTCGCATCGCAAGCCTCATTGCGCATCGAATCGAGGAAGGAATGCTCGATGACGGGGCCGGGCTTCAGAAAGTCGCTGCGCATTTCGGTTGGAGCTCGCGGCAGATCCGCCGCATGGTCAACAAGGAGCTCGGCGTGTCACCGATCGAGCTGGTTCTGACGCGACGGCTACTGCTTGCCAAGCAGCTGCTCACCGAGACGGCGCTGCCAATCATCGACGTCGCCTACGCCAGTGGCTTTTCGAGTGTACGGCGATTCAACGATGCGTTCAGCAATCGGTATGGAATGCCGCCCAGCCGGTTCCGCAAAGCGACAGACGGTGCGGCCGTCGTGACAACTGCATTGAATTCCTTCACGCTACAGCTGACATACCGTCCGCCATTCGACTGGTTGGGGATGCTGCAGTTCCTTGGCGCGCGAGCAATGAAAGGCGTGGAATTGGTACATGACGACGAGTATTTCCGCACGGTACAGCTCGGTAATCACACGGGCTGGATACACGTGCGCCATGCGCCGAAGAGTCGCGCCCTGCTGGTCGAGCTCACGCACTCGCTCACGCCGGTCCTCCCGGCTCTCCTGGGAAGGCTCCGTCACCTCTTCGACCTGAGCGCTCGACCCGACATCATCACCGCGCAGCTCGCTCAGGATCCTCTGCTTGCGGAGTCTGTAGCGCAGAATCCGGGATTGCGAGTGCCAGGAGCGTTCGACGGGTTCGAGCTGGTGGTGCGCGCCATCCTGGGCCAGCAAATCACCGTAAAAGCGGCGACGACTCTGGCAGGACGCTTCGCGGACGCGTTCGGCGATGCGATCCACACACCGCATGCCGGTCTGACGCGACTCTCTCCAACGCCGAAGCGGATCGCGGCCGCGAAACCTGAGGAGATCGCCGCACTGGGGGTCACTCAGGCCCGGGCGCGGAGCATTGTCGTTCTGGCTGAGGAGATGCACAGTGGGCGTTTGAAACTGGAGGCCGGCGCACCTGCCGAAGCCACGATCGAGCAACTGATCGCACTGCCAGGCATTGGCCCGTGGACGGCACAATACATCGCCATGAGAGCTTTGCGCTGGCCGGACGCCTTTCCGAAAGAGGACATCGCCCTGCGGAAGAAGCTTGGCGGAGTGAGCGCTGCCCGGGCGGAAGAGCTGTCGCAGGCGTGGCGACCCTGGCGAAGCTACGCGACCCTGCACCTTTGGCACGCCTTGGCCAGGCAGGAAACTTCCGCGGCCGAAGTCTAGTCGAGCAGGTCGAGTTGAGCTTTTGCTCACCCTTCGGCCGTGACGCGTCAAATCACTATCGCTGCCTCCGTTAAAAACACAGTCCCAAGGCAAGGCGCACAGGCGCGAAATCGCACTGTGCTGTTTAACGCAGACGTGCTGGTCTCTGGTGCAAAAACTGTCGAGGGCGCGCTTACTGCGGTAGCTCGGTCAAGACGGTAGGCCAGGGCTTGGAAGTGAGGAGAACGAAACGGATGACGCTAAACGGATGACGCTAGTCGATTCGCCATTGGAGTTGCAGCGGGCCTTTCCCGGGGATAGCGAAATGGCGGGTCGTTGCCGGACTTTTGTCTGGACGGCGACTCCGCTTGGCCCGGTTTCCAGTTGGCCGGAGGCACTTCGCACGGCGGTGCGGCTGATGCTGGGCGCGCCGGTAGCCACCGCCCTATGGTGTGGCCCGACGTTCACGCTGCTGTACAACGACGCGTACCGCCGTATCCTCGGGAACAAGCACCCAAATGCCCTTGGCACGTTGGGCGCGGCGGTGTGGGATGAGCAGTGGCCCACGATCAATCCCCAATTCGAGCAGGTGCGAACGGGTGGTCCGCCTGTGCATGCAGCCGAGACGCAGCTCACCTTGGAGCGCATCGAGGGTGGCGCCGGAGAAGACGCTGCGTGGTTTACCTACTCGCTCAGCGCGCTGACCGACGAGGCCGGCTCGTGTGTCGCTGTCTACAATGCGGCAGTCGAAATCACGGAGCGAGTGCGCGCGCGGAATGCGCTTGCCAGCGAACGTGCGCGGCTGTTCGAGGTGTTTCAACGGCTGCCGTCGGCAGTGAGTATTGTCACCGGTCCGAACTATGTGCTGGAGTACGCCAACGAGGCGTTTTATCAGTTCGTCGGCCGGCGTGACATTCTCGGACAGCCTGTTTGGGATGCGATTCCCGACGCACGGGGTCAGGGATTCGAGGCGCTGCTCGATAGCGTAAGGGATACGGGAATTCCCGTCGCCGGTCGGGAGATGCCGGTCGGCTTGGTGCGTGCGCCCGGCGCCGCGCCAGAGGAGCGGTTCGTCGACTTTGTGTACCAGGCCATCACAGACGAGCACGGTACGCGATGGGGGGTCATGGGATTCAGCATCGACGTCACCGAGTCTGTTCGGGCTCGGCGTGAGGTCGAACGAATCCTGGCCGTGAGCGAGCGAGCTCGCGAAGATCTCGCGAACTCGAACGCTCAACTGCGGGACCAGCAGATGGAGCTCGGGATCGCGAATCGGCAGCTTCAGGAGAACGCCGTGGAATTCGAGATGCAGGCCGACGAGCTGCAGGCGACAGCTGCGCAACTCGAGGAGAGCACTGAGGAGGCGGACATGGCGCGATTGGTGGCAGAGGCGGAGCGCGCGCGGACCGAAGGCATTCTCCAATCCATGGCTGACGCGCACTTCGTCCTCGACGCCTCGTTTCGTTTCATCTCAGCGAACGGCGCCATGGAACGAGGTGTTGGGCTTTCGCGCGACACCTTGCTTGGGCAGACGATCTGGGATCTGTTCCCTGGCACGGTCGGAACGGAGTTCGAATGGAATTATCGACGGGTCGCTGCGAAGCGCGTGGAAGCCCACTTCATTCATGACTACGCCGATGAGCGTCTCGAGCTCGTGGTCGACGTCGATGCATACCCTACGAAGGATGGCGGCGTCGCGGTGTTCTGGCGCGATATTACGGAACGGACGAGAGCCGAAGCGATATTGAAGGCAAGCGAGAACCAGCTCGTTACGCTGGCCGATGCTATCCCGACGCTTGCATGGACTGCGCGCGCCGACGGCTTCATCGATTGGTACAACGCTCGCTGGTACGAGTACACCGGCACCACGGCGGATGAGATGGCCGGGTGGGGGTGGCAGTCGGTGCACGACCCGGCGGTGCTGCCCGAAGTGATGGAGCGATGGCAAGCGTGCATCGAGAGCGGCGAACCCTTCGAGATGACGTTCCCCTTGCGCCGCGCGGACGGTCGCCTGCGTCGCTTTCTCACGCGTGTGACTCCCTTGCACGCTGTCAACGGACGCGTGGTGCGCTGGTTCGGAACGAACACTGACGTTGAGGCTGAGCGCACCGCGCGCGAAGCTGCCGAAGAGGCGAACCAGGCTAAGTCGGCTTTTCTGGCAACGATGAGTCACGAGCTGCGCACGCCGCTCAACGCAATTGGAGGCTACGCGGAGCTCCTCGAGCTCGGAATTCACGGCCCCGTAACGGTCGGGCAGCGCGAGGCGCTCAGCCGCATTCAACGCAGCCAGCGTCACCTGCTGGGATTGATCAACGACGTGCTGAACTTCGCGAAGCTCGAGGCGGGGCACGTCGAGTACCGCCTCACTGATGTCCCAGTGCGCGCGGCGGTGGACACTCTGGAGCCACTCGTCGCGCCGCAGCTGCACGCGAAAGGGCTTGGGTTCAACCGCGAGGAGTGTGGAGACGTGCTTGTTGTACGAGCGGATTCGGAGAAGCTACAGCAGATTCTCGTCAATCTGCTATCCAACGCTATCAAGTTCACGCCGGAAGGCGGCGCGATAACCATGTATTGCGAGGATCGCGGCAATCTCGTGTGTATCATCGTGCGCGACACCGGGATCGGGATTGACGCCGAGCGCCTCGAGCACATCTTCGCGCCCTTCGTGCAGATTGACCGCCGGCTCAATGCGCCCCAGGAGGGAACCGGACTCGGCCTGGCAATCAGCCGAGACCTGGCTCGGGGGATGGGCGGGGACCTCACAGCCGAAAGCACACCCGGGGTCGGGAGCACATTTGCACTTTCCCTACCGCGCGCCGGGTCAACGGCAGAGCGAATTCGCTAGCACTCAACCGACCAGGAACCTTCATGGATCCTCTCGAGGGCCGTGTCGCCAACTTTGGTGTAAGACTCAAACGCCATGTAACGCGCGGACCGTGGAAGCCGCGTCAGTTCTGTCCCTGCTTGTAATCCGTTCAAGCGATACCAGCAGCTGCTGGATAGCTTTCCTGAACCGTTTCCCCTGTTGGCTCCGCTTGATTGCACCGACAATCAGACCTCGATAACGACGAACTCAGGACAATGATCGGAATAACATTTTCAGTCGGTCGTTGGGCCACAGCGCCTCTACTTCTCATTATCGCGATGACGGCGTGCAGTCACGGCACCCGAAAAACGGCGCCACCTTCCCCGCAGTCGGACGCTCGCGCAGAAGGCGAAAATGCGGCCATTGCCAAGGCAAGGGCCGATAGCGCACGTTATCCGTACACTGCGGCCGATATTCACTTCATGTCGGCGATGATTGGGCACCATGCCCAGGCCATTGCGATCGCTGAGTGGGCGCCGACTCATGACGCCAATCCATCCATACGTCTCCTGGCCGAGCGGATCATCAATGGCCAGCAGGACGAAATTGCCATCATGCAGCGGTGGCTACGTGTTCGTCGGCAACCGGTGCCAGACGCGCGCACCATCGGGATGAAGATGATGCTGAACGGTGTCGAGCATGCGATGTCG
>JACDCM010000265.1 GCA_013817545.1 Gemmatimonadaceae bacterium
GCGGTGCAGGAGGAGCTCATGCTCGGCGCTGTGCTCACCATCCTCATCATCTATCTCTTTCTCAACTCCTGGCGTTCGACGGTAATTACGGGTCTGACGCTGCCGATCAGCATTATCTCGGCGTTTTTCGCGATGTGGATGTTCGGTTTTACGGTGAACACCATGACGCTACTGGCGCTGTCGCTTGCGATTGGACTGTTGATTGACGACGCGATTGTGGTGCGTGAGAACATCGTGCGCCACATCGAAATGGGGAAGGATCACCATCGAGCAGCGAGCGAAGGGACCAGCGAGATTGGACTTGCCGTCGTGTCGACGACGCTGGCCATCGTCGCCGTGTTCGTTCCTGTGGCGTTCATGGGCGGGCAAATCGGCAAGATCTTTTTTCAGTTTGGCGTAACGGTAACGTTCGCGGTTCTGGTTTCGCTCTTTGTCAGCTTCACGCTGGACCCGATGCTGTCGAGCATATGGCGTGATCCGGAGGTTGAGCGGCATCGGGCGCGCAAGCGGGACCGGGAAAACGAGCGGAATCTGGCGCGGGGGGCCCCCCCCCAATTGCAAAATGGCATCGCGGCCCCCGCCGAGCATCACCAAACCGCGGCTGCGCGAATCGATCCATCCCACGATCCGTACCGCTCCAGAAATCCGATAAACCGCTTCGCAACAGCATTCAACGACCAGTTCGAGCGCATCGCCGACCGGTATCCTCGCGGACTCGCGTGGTCGCTGAGACACCGCCTGCTCATTGTTGTCGGAGCGGGCGCGTCCATCGGGATCGCCTTCGCGATCTATCCCACGCTCGGCTTCACATGGATTCCCGATGTCGACGGCGGCGAATTCAACGTCAACTTCCGCACTGCGCCGGGCTCGGCGCTCGCGTATACCACCGGAAAGGGAAAGGAGATTGTCGCATTTCTGAAAAGCCGGCCCGAAGTCAATTTTACGTACCTTTCCGTAGGTGGAGGATTCCGCGGCACCGTGAATTCCGGGCAGATTTATGTTCGACTCAAGCCCAAGAACGAGCGCGACAAATCACTGGCCGACATCCAGACCGAGCTGCGAGTAGCTCTTCGCTCAATTCCCGGCGTTCGGCCCAGCATTACGGGAACGCCGAGCATTTTTGGCGGCTTCCGGCAGCCGATAATCGTGAACGTGCAGGGCCCGGAGCCCAGCCGTCTCAAGATTGCCGCCGCGCAGGTTCTCGCCGCCATGCGGCAGGTGCCCGGTATTGCCGAGGCGAACTCGAGCGAGGAGGGCGACATTCCCCAGCTGGATGTCCGCGTCGACCGACAGCAGGCATGGGCGGCCGGACTCGGCATCGCGAGCATAGCCTCAACCCTGCAACCGCTCTTCACGGGCCAGCGCGCAACGCGCTGGGAAGACCCACTCGGCTACACGCATGACGTTATAGTCGTGTATCCCGACAGCATGCGTACATCAGCAGAGGATGTCGCGAACATACCGGTGATCAGCAGCAACGTGAATCCGGCGACCGGCCAACCGAGCATCGTGCCATTGTCGCAGGTCGCGGAGGTGCGCGCGGGAGTGGGACCTCAGCAAATCGAGCGACGCAGTCTCGAGAGGCAGGTTTCCATATCGGCGGGAGTTCTGCCCGACTTCGCGCTGGGCAATGTTGCGGCAGAGGCGAAGGCTGCGATCGAAAACGTCGGACTGCCGCCTGGCTACAGTACCGCATTCACAGGCGACGTGCAGAATCTGGACGAGACCAAGGGTTTTGTGCTCGAAGCTCTGCTCCTCGCGATCATCTTCATCTATCTCATCCTCGCTTCATTGTTCGGATCATTCGTGCAGCCGCTGTCCATCATGCTCGCGCTACCGCTCAGCTTCATTGGCGTCTCCCTGGCGCTGCTCCTCACCAAGGGCACGCTTAACGTGATGACGATGATCGGCATCATCATGCTGATGGGTCTCGTCACCAAGAACGGCATTCTGCTGGTCGACTTCACCAATCAGGAACGCGAGCGAGGGCTGGAGCGCACCGAAGCACTGCTCGGCGCCGCTCGAATCAGGCTCCGGCCGATCATCATGACCACCATCGCGATGATCTTCGGAATGCTGCCGCTGGCGATGGCGCTGGGTGAGGGATCGGAGAGCCGAGCTCCGATGGCGCGGGCCGTAATTGGCGGGTTGCTCACGTCGACGCTTCTGACGCTCTTTGTGGTGCCGGTGGTGTATACGCTCATCGACGACGCGGTAGCGGTGCTGATGCGCAAGCGGGTGCGCGTAGTGAGCGCGGAGCCGGAACCGGTGGCGGGGGACTGATCTGCGTACTACGCCGTTAAAGCGTTCGGTCGGTGGGCTTGTCAAACACAAAACGAGAGAAAGGAGTTGAGTCCCATGCCGCAGAATCCCGATGCTTCAGTCGGAAAGACCGAGAAGCCCGAAGCTGAGTGGAAGGAACAACTGACACCGCGCCAGTACCACGTAACACGTGAGAAAGGAACGGAACGGGCGTTCTCCGGTGAGTACTGGGACAGCCACGACAAGGGAATCTACAAGTGCATCTGCTGCGATAACCCGCTCTTCAGCTCGGACACCAAGTTCGAGTCGGGCACGGGGTGGCCTAGCTTTACCGTGCCCGTCGGAGCCGAGAACGTCGAGACGGAGGACGACGTAATGTTCTCGATGCGCCGCACGGAAGTACTATGCAGCAAGTGCGATGCGCATCTCGGCCATGTCTTCGACGATGGGCCCAAGCCGACGGGTATGCGCTACTGCATCAACTCGGCGTCGTTGAAGCTGGACAAGGAAGGCGGCGAAGCAAAGTAACCGCCGAAAATTGTCCCTGAACCGTGTTACAGACCTCGCTTGGCGTCGTCTTGATACAGACGCCCATCTCCCCACGCCATCGGGATCGCCTCCACAGTGAAGCTTGCCGCATACGACGGCGATTCAGTCGCCGTTACACCAAACCATCCACTGAGCGAGATCGAGAAGCTCGCCGCCGAGGCGGCGGAGCTTCGAATGATGTTCGGTGCGGTGCGGGGCGTCGTTCTGGTGCTCGACCGCGATGGGCGATACCTCAAGGTCGCGCCAACCAACCCCGCGCAGCTGCTACTCCATGCGTCGGACCTCATCGGCCGCCTCATCAGCGATGTCTCACCCCCGGACCAGGCAGTCTACGGTCTCAAGTGCATTCGGGAAGCGCTGGATTCCGGCACGCCGCAAACCATACAGTACACACTCCTTATCGGCGGCGACCCGGTGCGCTTCGCTGGCGAGATCGTGCCTCTCCCGGATGGCACGGTTCTCTGGAGCGCTCGTGACGTCACCGAACTAAAAAAGGTCGAGGAGACGCTGTCCCGCAGCTACGAATTGCTGAACGAGGTAGTTGAGGGAACGAGCGACGCGATCCACGTGAAGGACCTGAAGGGGCGCTATGTCATGGTCAACTCCGCCGAAGCGCGTTTGTACGGTCGGAGCATTGGCGAAATGATCGGGCTGACGGATTACGATTTGTGCGACGAGCATTCCGCGCGGTCGATCACCGATCGCGACCAGCATGTCGTCACTTCCGGAGAGGCGTCCACCTATGAGCAGTCCATAATGGTGCGCGGTGAAAAGGCCTGGTTCTCGACCTTGAAGCAGCTTCGCCGCGACGCGAATGGGGAAATAATCGGGCTGATCGGAATGTCGCGTGACGTTACGCAGCGGAGGACAGCGGAGGACGCGATGGTGCGCCTCGCTGCCATCGTGGAATCTTCCGACGACGCGATCGCGGGTCTCTCGCTGGATGGCCTCGTTACAGCGTGGAACCCGGCTGCGGAACGTCTCCTCGGCTACTCGGCGTCCGAGATCATCGGGAAGCCGATCATGCTGACCATTCCCCCTGAAAAAGGGGACGCCGTCGCGGAGACTTTCAAGCGAATTCTGAAAGGGGAGCACGACGAGCATCCCCAAGCGGAACGACTGCACCGGAACGGAACGCGAATAAATGTATCGGTTTGCGTTGTGCCTATCAGGAACAGCGCCGGGGAAATAATGGGCGCGGCCGGCTTCATGCGAGACATATCTGCAAAGCTCCGTCTTGAGGAGCAGCTCAGGCAGGCGCAGAAAATGGACGCGGTCGGCCGCCTGGCTGGCGGTATAGCTCACGACTTCAATAACCTGCTAGCCGCGATCAAGGTGCATTGCGAGCTGCTCACCGACCACCTCGATTCCGATTCGAGTGCGCGATCCGACTTAGACGAGATTGCGAAGGCCGCCGATCGCGCGGCCGCTCTTACTCGGCAGCTCCTCGCATTCAGCCGCAAGCAGGTCATGCAGCCGAAGGTGCTGGACGTAAACCAGATAGTGTGCGAGATGGAGCGAATGTTGAGCCGCCTCATCGGTGAGAACATAACTCTCACGACTGCGCTGGCGCCGGATCTCAATCTCGTAAAAGCGGATCCTGGCCAGATCGAGCAAGTCCTAATGAACCTTGCGGTCAATTCCCGCGACGCCATGCCCAACGGCGGCCGCTTGGTGGTACAGACCAGCAACGTGCGCGTCGACGAAGCTACGTCGCAGCGACATCCTGAGCTGGCCGCCGGCTCGTACGCGCTGCTCACGGTAACGGATACGGGAACGGGCATGGATATTACAACGCAGAGCCTGGTATTCGAGCCGTTCTTTACAACGAAGGATCCCGGAAAGGGCACGGGGTTAGGGCTCTCAACGGTCTACGGCATCGTGAAGCAGTCGGGCGGACACATCTCAGTGCATAGCGAGCTGGGCGTCGGAACAACCTTCAAGATCCATATTCCGTTCGTTTCCGGCGCTCCGGAGCCAGCGGCGAAGCCGAAGACTTCCGTCAACCTGCCGAGTGGAACGGAGACAGTGTTGATCGTGGAGGACGAGGAATCCGTGCGCACCTCGGTTCGCCGCATTCTCGCGAAGTGCGGCTACACAACGATTGAAGCCGTCAACGGAGCTGATGCCCTTCTGAAATTTGCCGAGTTTCCCGATTCCATCGACCTCGTCATCACCGACTTGCTCATGCCTGAAATGGGCGGGCGGGAGCTCGTCGAACGGCTGATGGTCAGGAAGCCTGACCTCAAAGTGATCTTCATGTCAGGTTACGCCGAAGACGCCGTAGCGCACGATGGCGTTCTGGCAAACGGCGCTGCGTTTATTGGGAAACCATTCTCCCTGCTGACGTTTGCGTCGGCGGTGCGCGAAATGTTGGATAAGGCGCCCGCACTGGTGTAACGATCCTTTACACTGTGTACGAGTCGCCGTAACACGTGCGCGACGCCTACAGTGGTGCGGTAGTGCAAGTCATTGCGACACAACGATAGCGGGCGGGCATACCGGTTGCTTCCAACGTGTCTTGAACTTGACGTCGCAGCACGTTTAGCCGAGGAGCATAGCGGTGAGACGCAAAGAAGGGCATTCCGGGGGGGATGCCTTTTTTTGTCTGTGGTCGGATCTGCCCGCTAGGAGTGCGGTGTTCGGTGCGCGGTGTTCGGGGAACTGCGCGGGGGCGGTGAGGCCGTGTGTGGACTCAGTCCACGCGCTCAGTCCTGTTGGCAGGCGATTCGCTTTCCTGTGACTGCGGATTGCTGGGCCTTGCGATCGAAGTTCCAGAATGTCGTCGCCACTCCGCTTAGATTTTCATGCTCCAGTTTGAGATGCATCGTCAGCCCGTTCAAACCGGTGGTCCAGCTAATTCGAAGTGAATCGGTGCCGACTGCAAACCAGCTGGCGTCGTCGCGTCCTGGCGTGTCGAGAATTGGAAGAACGCGGAAGCCGGATGACCTGGAAGGCACCGCTGCTGGTATCGTGTCGAGCACGATGCGCCGCGGTGGCGTGATGTAGACGGTGTCCGCGCCCAGAGTTACCGCAGGGGTCCACACGCCCAGCCGAATCTCGTAGCAGCCCGCAAACCTGCCGATAGCTGAAGCGACGCGTCCAACGGCAGGGGGAGAGGCAAGCGCCGCGGCGTATCCGGCGCCCTTTGTGCTCAGTTCGGCGATGGAACCGGGACGACCAACTCGGGACGCCTCGCGTCGGGCACCGTCGATCGCCTGACGCCGCACGTCAAGATCCGCAGATGCCTGGTTAGCAG
>JACDCM010000266.1 GCA_013817545.1 Gemmatimonadaceae bacterium
GACCGGGCGGTGCCGGGCGTCCCGGCTCTGGCGTCTGGCGGGACAACCCTCGCCGTGTCGGAGACCACCGTGTCCGCAGGTGTTGGAGCCTGCACCTCTGGGGCTGGTCTCTCGATGTCGCTGTCCGGTGTGACGACCTGCGTTGTATCCAGCGCACCTGCCTTCCCGCCACTCGGCATCGGTGGACTCGACCCTCCGCCGAAATACCGCCGTAGAGTTAGCGGGATTGTGAACTCAAAGCCGTATCGAACCATGTCGCTTCCACGCGAGCTTCCCTGCAGCGTCGACGTGAGCGTGTTCGCTGCCTGAAGCGACAAGGTGTGCGGCGTCGTCGGAATCGCCATGTGAAAGCCAGCGCTCCAGGCGACGTGTTCCCCCGCGTCGCGGTTCAACAGCGAGGCGACGTCCCCGGCAAGCGCGAGGAATCGCCCGAGGCGAATCGTCGCCCCACCAGCAAGCGCGAAACGACTTCGACCGGATTCGCGGGGACTCGCGAGGATGCGACCCGCGGACATTAGCCGCGCTGGACCAACGCGTCTGCCGAGCGACACTTCGCCATCGACTCCCTCAGCGGCGAGATTGTAGCCAGCCTGCGCAGCCAGATCCATGGGCGCCCCTTCATCCTGGACAAGGGGAGCGAACCGCCCAAAGAACTCCCACTCGTTGGGGTATCTCGGCGCCAGCTGTGAATTCGTTGCATAGTTGAATCCAAGTAACGTTCGATATGGTAAACCGGCCGCGATGAGAAACGTGGGCACATTGGAGACTTTGCGCTCCGGTTCGCCACTCTCCGAGAATCGGTGCAGAAAGTGGAAATAGAGAGTACCGGTGTTTCCTACCCATCCTCCGGAGAGATTGGGCGGACGATCCAGCAGCGACTGCGCCAGCGCATCGAAACTCGATGCGCCGGTCATCGTCAGAGCGATGGCCGCCATTCGTACCAGTGAAATCATGGGGAACGCCTCAGGAACAGTGCGCCCTGCTTTTTGCTCGCCCAGCAACGGCTCTGGATCTACGGATTCACGGTGATAGTGCCGGTCATTCCACTATGAATGTCGCACTGATAGTTGGAGACTCCCGCTGTGTTGAAGGTTCTTATCGCAACGGTGCCGACAGGCACTCCTACGCCCACCGACCCGACATTGCCCTCGACGGGGGGATTGCTGCCGAAAAGCACGTTGTGCAGAGTGACTTGAATCGTGAACCGGATCTGGTCGCCGACGCGGATCGTGCGGTCGCCATTTACGAACCTGTTGGCGGTCGTACCGACGTCGAAGATTGCCCCCGCGCTCGTCGCCACTACCACCGAGCGCACCGCCGACTGCGTCACACCTCCAAAGGTCGCGGACGCCGTGATCGTGGCGTTCCCGTTCGTCTTCGCTGTAACGAGCCCCGTCGGACTCACGTCAGCGACCGCCGTGTTGCTAGAGGTGAATGTCGGAGCCGGAACCCCCGGTAGCGCGAGTGCCACGTTCCTGGCGTCCACCAGCGACGCCGTGAGCTGCTGCGTGCCGTTAGCCTGCAGGTTTACTGCGGCAGGCGAAATGAGCACCGCCGCGAACACCTGCTGAACCGCGACGTCTATCGTATCACTGCGCGACCCGTTCGAAGTGGCAATGGTGGCGATGATCTTTGTATTACCGTTGCCAGTTGATGTTACGGTGGTCGCGGAGCCGTTTGCCGGGGACACGGAGGCGACCGAAGCGCTGAGAGTCGTCCACGAAATGGTGACATTGTTCAGAACGCCCCCGTTCCCGCCCCGCACCTGGGCTGTCAGGCCTGCTGTCTGACCGAGTGAAGCGAAAGTGGCAGCGGTACCGGGTGATATCGTTACGCTCGCTGCTTCCTCCTGTGGTGGCGTGCCACCGTCGCCGTCAGACCCACCGCAAGCGGCCGCGACGAGGACGATTGAGATTACACAAACTTTGTTCATAAATTCCTCCGATGCAGGAAAGTAAGTTTGAGATGGCGCGCGAGAGTCCCGTCAGTCTCGCTCTCAAAACGAACTCTAGACGACGGCACAGGGCGCGTCTTGCACGAGCGAGACCCGATTGTATGATTGAAGCTGTGGTTTAAGCTGCTTTCGGGAGCACAGATATGGAAGTTGTCGTCAAAGCCCAACCGACTTCGATGCATGGCTGCACCGTCCGGTTGCCCGGCTTCACGCTGACCAGCGGGATGCATGGCCCGCGTGCCACGCTTCCCCGCCATCACCATGAGCTGCCCACCCTGTGCTATGTAATGCGAGGAGGATTCACCGAGTACTCGCGCGGTCACGCGATGACCTGCATTCCGAATACACTCAAACTGACTCCCGCAGGCGACGAGCACTGGAACCACTTCCAGTCCGTACAGACGCACGGTCTGCTCGTTGAGATTGAGCCATCGCGCTTTGACGAAACCCGTTCGATCGCAGACTTGCTGGACGACCGGGTGCATCTACGCGGCGGCCCGGCCGCCGAGGTAGCTCGGCGGCTCGTTCTCGAGCTCGCCGAAGGCGACGACGCTGCGCTCGTCGCTGCGGAGGGGCTGCTGCTCGAGCTGCTTGCCTCGCTCGCCCGTACCGACGCAAGCCTCAGCCGCGGTGCTCATCCCAGATGGCTCACGGAGGCGATGGACATCGTGCACGAGCGCTTTACGGGGCAACTGTCTCTCTCCGAGCTCGCAACGCTGGTGGGTGTACATCCGGTGACGCTCGCGCGCTGGTTCCGCCGCGGTTATGGATGTTCAGTGGGACAGCGCCTTAGGCGGCTCCGTATTGAGAAGGCCGCACGGGATCTCCTGGAGACGGATCGCCCGCTCGGCGAGATTGCGCTGGCTGCAGGATTCTCGGACCAGAGTCATTTCTGCAATGTCTTTCGTCGCGAAATGTGCACCTCACCGGGCCGGTATCGGGCGACTCGGCGTTAGGGGAGTCGTCTCCCCAACCCCCCACTATCGCAAACTCGATCTCCCCTTTCAGTCTCCGGGTTTTAGTATGGGGCGCGTTTCTCGCAAACGTTCTGGCAAGCGTTACTTCGCATCGTGGCCGGCTCGGGAGTCGACGACGCATTCTCGGCGCTCTCAGCGGCGCATTCTCGGCGCTTCAGCGGCGCCGAGTGCAGGGAGAATGATGATGATCAGCAGGCCGAGTCAATCCCGCGGCCATGGTGGACGGATGGCAAATGCTGAATGCAAGGTTCCGTAGCCACCACAACATCCACAGCGTTCCTGGGACCGATCATGCTTCGCGCGAACGCTATACAGGGATCGCTGCTGCACGGCTCGACGGTGGGGTAGGAGCGACTGTGGGCGGACCTCTCGACGCAAGCGCCCGCGCGAGCAACACCGATCCAAGCGTGCTCGCCCCAACGAGTGCCCATCCTAGCGGCGTGGGCGCGACCAGACCGAGGAAGGTGCGAAGGGGCGGCAGAGTAAGCATGGCAACAAGGACACCGCCAGTTCCGATAACCACACGGCGGATCGGGCGGCCAAGCTCCCCGTCGGCAGCACCGGCATCGAGCGTCTGGGCGAGTTGTGTCGAGACTATGCTCGCGAAGGCTACTGTCCGCGCGAGCCCCGCGCCTCCGGTGCGTAGTGCGATGAGGTAGGCGATCAAAGAGGGCAAGGCGGTCGCGCCACCTCGCGCGAAGACTTCGTCGCGGAGCGGCTTGCCGAGCGCTGACGTTCCCTCACGGGAGAGCGCCGCGAGGTCGTGGTGCTTCGGCCGCTCGAGCACGACAGCCAGCGCCGGAAGTACGTCGGTCATCAGGTTCATAGTGAGGATCTGACGACTCGTGAGTGGCGAGGCGAGCCCCAGAAGGCTCGCGCCTGTAGCGAGCCCCAGCTCCCCCAGGTTTCCTCCGAGCAGCAACCCAAGCGCTCGGCGGATATTACGCCAGAATGTGCGCCCCTCGACGAACGCTTCGACGAGGGTCGCGAAGTCGTCGTCGGCGAGCACTACGTCGGCCGCCTGGCGCGCCACCTCCGTCCCGCCCCGTCCCATCGCGATCCCAACGTCAGCCAGGCGAAGGGCGGGCGCGTCGTTGACGCCGTCACCGGTCATAGCGACCGTGTGCCCAAGCCGCTGCAGGCTCTCGACGATGCGCACCTTGTCGACCGGGGTGGCCCGGGCGATGATGGTTGCCCGCTCGAGCATCGCGTCCAGCTCGGCCTCTGCAAGGTTCACGATGTCGGCGCCCGTGAGGACCAGTCCGTCGTCGCCCAGGAGGCCCGCCTCGCGTCCGATCGCACGCGCCGTCGCCGGGTGGTCGCCGGTGATCATGATGACGCGGATACCGGCCGCGTGGCATCGTCGCACGGCGCTCGAGACGCCAGCGCGGAGCGGATCGGCAATTCCCAGGAATCCGAGTGCGACGAGGTCGTGCGGTTCGTCGAGCGGAGCGTCGGGCGCGCCCTCGGCAACCATCAGCACCCGCAAGCCCCGCGCGGCGAGCTGCCGAGCCCGCTCGAGCAGCGCCTCGCGGCCGACGTCGTCCAACGGGTAGTTGGCGCCTCCGCGGCGCACTCGGTTGCAGCGCGGGGCAAGCGCTTCGGCCGCGCCTTCCGCGCAAAGCCGTCGCTCAACAACTGACGCATGGAAGAGGCGAGCCGACTCGAACGGCTGCTCGGCTTCGCGCGCAGCCAACAGCGCGTCACCAAGTCCGGCCGCGCCCGCGGCTTCGTTGACCACGGCGTCCGTGGGATCGACATCGGCATCCGGCGCGTCTGGGTGCGGGCCCGCGAGCGCCGCCGTGAGTAGCACCTGTCGCAGCTCCGGCGGTAAGTCGGCCGGCAGGCGAAGCTCATGCTCAATGTCCGCAACGAGCGCGAGCGCGAGCCGCCCCGCAGTCATCGTTCCCGTCTTGTCAGTGCAAACGATGTCAACGCGCCCCAGGGCCTCGACCGCCGACGGGCGCCGCACGATGGCGTTACGAACGGCGAGGCGCCGCGCGACAGCCGCCTCACCCAGTGACGCGAGCAACGGCAGCCCCTCGGGAACGGCGGCAAGGGCGACGCTCGCGCCCAGGGCGAGGCTCGGAACGGCTGGCTCACGGCGCAACAGCCCCGATAGGGCAACAATCCCGCCACCCACCCCGGCAACGGGCAGTACCTGGCGGAGCATCTGATGCAGACGTGTGGTGAGTGGCGTTTGCCGGAGCGGATCAATAGCTGCCATCGCGGCTATGGCTGCGCCCATTCGCGTGTCCGGCCCCACTGCGATGACAACGGCTTGCCCGGTGCCGAGGATGACGCCGCTCCCCGCGAGCACGACGCGGCCGGCATCGAGACCGCCAACGGCCGCCTTTGCGACCGGGAGTGACTCGCCGGTCAGCGCCGCCTCGTCCACCTCCAGTCGGTGTGCGCTGACAAGTCGCGCGTCAGCCGCTACCCGGTCGCCGCGCGCGAGGAGTAGCGCGTCGCCTGGTACGACTTCGTCGGCAGGGACGGACACCGGGCGACCGTCACGCAGCACGCGAGCGCTCGGCGTGTTCATCTGCCCGAGAGCTTCCGCGGCCTGCCCGGTTCGCAGTTCCTGCCACATGCCCGCGGCAGCGTTAGCCACGAGCATTGCCACGATCATTACCGCGTCTTCTGGCGAACCGAGGAACAGCGAGAGCCCAGCGCCGGCGGCGAGGATGCCAGTGAGCGGCGACCCAATCTGGTCGAGCGCCGCGACCAGCAGCGGGTTGGGGCGGCGCGGCGGCGGGATCCGGCGCCGCCGCGCCACCGCCTCCACGCTCGACAGACCCGCCTCGCTGGTCTCGAAGTCGCGGAGCACCTCCGCTATACTCTGCCGTCCCCAGCGTTCGGGACGGGGGTCGGCGATCGCCGCCGACACGGATGCCGCTCGCGCCCCGCCCCGCAGCCGCGCCCAACCCACCGCGAGCGCAGCGAGTGCTGCAGTGTTCACGGCGAGCGCCGCCCGCGCCACCCCGGGTTGTCCGCGCAGCCCCCACACCGCGCCGACCACGTTCGCCACAGCGGACAGCGCTACGGAGTCGCGTACGGCGACTCTGCGTCGCGCGCTTGCCTCGATCACGCACGCCACCGCGCCCAGGTCGGGCGCAAGGAGGT
>JACDCM010000034.1 GCA_013817545.1 Gemmatimonadaceae bacterium
AAAGGCCGCATGCGCGCACGACACTTGAGCCCGCGTACGGAGCGGGCATACGTGGGATGGATCATCCGATATATCCGATATCACGGCACTCGGCATCCCAATGAACTGGGTGAGACCGAGATCATCGCGTTTCTCACGCACCTGGCCGCCGAGCGGCGGGTTTCGCGTTCGACGCAGATGCAGGCGTTGAGCGCCCTGTTGCTGTTGTATCGCGAGGCGCTCGCGACACCCGTCGGCGATCTGCGCCGGGTATTGCGGTCCACCTCGCCGACGCGTCTTCCCGCCGTGCTGAGTCGTGGGGAAGTGCGGACGTTGCTTGGCCGGCTGCACGGCAGCATGGGACTGATTGCGCTGCTGCTGTATGGGGCGGGTCTGCGCTTGCTTGAGTGCCTGACGCTACGCGTCAAGGATCTCGACTTTGCGCGCGGGGAGATCCGTCTGCGACGCGGCAAAGGGGGAAAGGATCGTGTGACCATGCTGCCGGAGATCGCCCGTTCAGCGCTGGAGATGCAGCTGGAGCGTGTGCGTGCGCTGCACGCTCGCGACCTTGCCGGCGGAGGCGGGCGCGTCGCGTTACCAACGGCGCTTGACCGGAAGGCGCCGTCCTGGGCCACGGACCTGGCGTGGCAGTGGGTGTTTCCCGCGGCTCGGCAGTATCGTGACGCCGCGACCGGGCAAACGTGCCGGCATCACGTGCATGAGACCGCGGTGCAGCGGGCGATGCAGCGCGCTGTCCGCGAGGCGGGGATCGCGAAGCGGGCGACGTGTCACACGCTACGACACTCGTTCGCGACCCACCTGCTGGAAGACGGTTATGACATCCGGACGCTTCAGGAACTGCTGGGGCACACGGACGTCGGTACGACGATGATCTACACCCACGTTCTGAACCGCGGGAGATTGGGCGTTCGGAGTCCCGCGGACCGGCTGGGTGACGAGTAGCAGATATTGCGGCGCTTATTGCTGCGTTGGCAGGATGGCAGGTAGAATCCTGTGCAGGTGAATAGATAGTTAGCGGTACAGCGCACGGTATAGCTTGACGGACGGCACAGGTTAGTGCATCTTACTGGTAAGTTCCACTAGGAGACCGTGTGACGGAGACTGCCACGACGACCCTCTCTTCCAAGGGTCAGGTCGTGATCCCTGAAGAGATCCGCAACCGACTCGGCTTAAAAGCAGGCGCCCAATTCGTGGTCCTTGGCGATCGCGATGTCGTGATCTTCAAAGTGATTGAACCACCATCGCGGAGTGAATTTGACCGGTTGGTTCGTCAAGCGCGCGGTATCGCGAAACGGACGGGCATGAAACAGTCAGATATTCCCAAGGCGATTGCCAAGGTCCGTCGCGCCAAGTGAAGCTGATTCTCGATACCAACGTCCTGGTCTCGGGAATCTTCTTCGGTGGAGTGCCAGGCCAAATTCTGACGGCATGGGCGGATGAACAGGTTTCGTTGGTGCTGAGCCCTGCCATCCTCGATGAATATGCGCGAGTGGGCGCTGAGCTCGCGGCGAAGCATTCAGAACGGCGCGCCGCACTGGTCGCGGTCCTTGATTTGATCACGGTGAATGCGACCATCGTGAACGCAACTCCCTTGGCAACTCGCGTGAGCGCTGATCCTGCGGACGACGTCTTCCTTGCAGCGGCAATGTCCTCAGGTGCTCGACTCATTGTTTCCGGGGACCGGCACCTGCTGGACGTTTCGGGATGGCAGGGTATTGAGGTGGTGAAGCCGCGGGAATTCCTTGATCGATATCTACGCGAAGGCTGACCGCTAACAAACGGGTGCAGCAGACAGCCGATCTATTGTGCGCGCGCTTCGCGCGCTCTATTTCATTCGGCTGCAGCTGAACCGTAAGCGGTTAGGCGGCTTCACACACCATGACACATGAGGCTCTGAAGATCTTGGTACTCGGCGCGTCGGGCGGCGTCGGAAAACACTTGGTGCGCCTCGCCTTCGATCAAGGCCATATCGTCACAGCGCTCGTGCGGTGTCCTGATGGCATCGATTCACGGGCGCGCATCCTGATCGATGATGTGATGCGGCCGGGTTGTTTCGACGAGCACCTGCGCGGTCACGAAGTCGTGCTGTCGGCGCTCGGCATCAAGCGAACCAATCCGGCGAATCCATGGAGCGCGCTTGCCTCTCCGCCGGATTTTTCCTCGCGCACCGCGGCGATGCTCGTAAGCGCGATGCGGCAGCACGGCGTCCCGCGCGTCGTCGCGGTGAGCGCGGCCGGCGTTGCGGACAGCGCGGCAGGCATGAACCTCCTGATGAAATTTTTCGTCGCGAAATCGAACGTCGGCATCGGCTATCGCGATCTGGCGGCGATGGAACGCGTGTTTGAGGGCTCGGGACTTGATTGGTGCTGCCCGCGCCCGACGCGACTCACCAGTGGCCCGCTCACTCGACGCATGAAGATCGTGGAGAACTTCCCGGTGACCGGCGCGATTTCACGCGCGGATGTCGCGTGGTGGATGCTGGAGCACGCGACGCAACCGATTCGCGAACGCACGCCGATGATCAGCGGCGGGTGACGGTCTTCCTTGGCATGCTAAGTTTATCAGATGAGCACAGACAGAGATTGGCCGCCTAACCATGCGCTTGCAGCAGAACTGAGGCGTTGGGCCGCAATGGCACCGGGATCCCTGCTTTAAGAGGTAGAACCTAATGAAAGAAACGAACACCGCCCAACAGGCCGTCCCCACAAATGGCGCATGGTGGGTCTTCGCCGCGTTCGGCCTCCTATTCATCATCTACGGGATCTACGCCTTCACTCTGCCATACTACCAAATAGAGCAGCTACTCCGGGCGTGGGGATTGCCACCAAAGAGCAACACTGCGGCCACTCTCGCTGCTGACTTCAGAGGGCTCGGACTACTGTCGGTACTTCTCGGAATACTGACGGTTGGCATTGCATATGGGGGGTTCAGGCGTGGCCAGGGATGGGCCTGGTACACTTTCCTCTCCTTCCCCGCCTTCTTCCTCCTTGCCATCCCCTTCACTGAGGCCGGCCTTATGTGGTCTCCTTTTCTGATCGCATCCATCGTTGGCCTATGGGTGCCGTACCACTTCTTTTTCCGGCGCCCGTGACTTCCTGGCTATCAAGTGGCTCTCGGCCTCAACTCGCGAGACTTGGTTCGCGGCTCATCTCGAGGCCGTTAGGCGGTTGAAATCTGGGTCACGCGAGATGCCAACGGTGATCACTCGAAGGCTTGAGAGATGGAGCGGACCGCTACTCTTATCCGGGTCCACCATCTGGCTTGTCTCCTGGCTGCTCAATGGCCAAACTGCAGACGGCGCGGTGGCCGTCCTTGGACTGTCGGAGCGTGGCTGGCGCCGGCTATTGGATCCCGGAACACTTCTCCTGATGGTCGGCCTGTTCGGATTTCACCGGCGTAGACGCGCCCGATACGGGAGGCTTGGACTAGCCGGGTTCGTCACAACGCAGTGCGGGTTGGCCGCTATCCTCATCGGCAACTTTATCGAGTTCTGGATCGGCGAATGGCTCTACATCAACACGCCCGGTGTATTTAAGCCTACCGACCACATCGGTTGGGCAGTCTTCTTGGTCGGCGTCGCTATTGTGTTAGTCGGCCTCTTCGTTGTGGGAGTGGCCATGCTGAGAATGCAGTCCGGAATCAGAGGATCGGGCGCTGCCTAACCTCCGCGTGCAGCCGACGGCGGGCGCCAGGTGCGGGGTCTTGCGCAAGTCGGCGCTCGCCCGCCGCGGCTGACGCGGGGCGTTAGCAACTGTCTGGAAAGTCAAGCGGGAAGGAGCACGTCGCTCGATGCGTCGAGGGACCAGCGCTGCGCCGTGCGCACCATGACGTTGAGGATCGTGAGGAGTTTCCGCATGCATGCCACGAGCGCCAGCTTCTTCGGCTTGCCAGCGGCAAGGAGTCGCAAGTAGAAGGTGCGGATCACCGCGTTGCGCTTCGTCGCGACGAGCGCGGCCATGTAGAGCACGGCACGCACACTCGCGCGACCGCCCTGCACGAAGCGACGCCCGCGCATCGTGCCAGAGTCCCGACTGAGCGGGGCGACACCGACGAGCTTTGCAATCTCGCGGCGTGAGAGCCGGCCGAGTTCCGGGAGCGCTTTCCCCCTGACGTTGCCAAGCGAGCCGTTCGTAAGCTGGAATATGTTGACCTTGCGACCAGGCTCGATGATCTGAAGGTGCCTCCAGGCAATCGCCTTCATGCACTCAGGAATGAGCGAAAAGGTCAGCATGCCATTTCGGTGAACGATCAGTGGCGTATCTGCTTTCGCTTCGTTGATGGAGATGCCTACGACGTCGAAATATGCGATTATCATTAAGACGGAAGGTGAGACATGAGCATACCCAACACCCGTGAGCTGAAGCGGCGCCCGACGCACCCCGGTGAAATGCTGCGCGAGGATTTCATGCCGGACTACGGACTGACTGTCGCGGGCCTTGCGGAGGCCGCAGGAGTGTCTCGCCAGTCAGTTAACGAACTACTCCGCGGACGCCGCGCGATCAGCCCCGAGATGGCGCTTCGACTTTCGAGATTGTTCCGTAATTCTCCGGAGTTCTGGTTGAACGCCCAGCGCGCGGTTGACCTTTGGGACGCCGCCCAGACCATCAAAGGCGACATGGTTCGCATCAAGCCACTTCGTGTCGCATAACACTAGTTGAAGGCGTTATGCGCATACCCGGGCAGATCCAGGCCGTAAATTGGACCGATGTCTCTCGAGTTTGGATGGGATCCTGAAAAAGCGGCGGCGAATCTGGCAAAGCACGGAGTCTGTTCGCATATTCAGCGCGCGTCAGACTACCCCGTATGAGCGGACCGCCTATGAAACGGCTACTGGCTTCGCGCGCAGGTGGCCTGCGATACGGAGGTGGCAGCAAAAGCTCTCGCGCCGGTGCTTCGTCGAATCAAACCGTAGGTCAGCACGGCGGGATAGTCCCCGAGCTCCCGCCTCAGAACACCTCCTTCATCAGAACTGGCGCGGTCCGTTGCGGAACGCTATATAGGGGCCTCGCCCCATCTCAGCTCCGCGCATATGGCCCCCCTTACGCCTCACCCAGCACCGTCCGTCGCTCGTCAAGGTCGCTGGCCGCCCGCGCCGAGCGATCGCGATCTCATCGCGCGCGTCCGGGACGGCGACGAGGGTGCGTTCGAAACGCTGTTCACCGAGCATTACGCTGCGTTGTGCGACTTCGTTCGGAGCCTGGTCGGCACGCCCGAGGTCGCCGAGGACGTCGTCCAGTCCGCGTTTCTCGGCGTCTGGTCGCGGCGCCACACATGGGACCCGACCGACGGCGCGCGCGCGTACCTGTTTACCGTGTGCCGCAGCCGCGCGCTCGACCACCTCCGGCATCAGCAAGTCTTGGTTCGAAAGGCGACGCAGATCGTGGTCGCCGCACGGGCCGAACTCGCCGAGCGACGGGAAGTTCCCGGGGCCGCGCTCGAATCCGAGGAGCTTCATGCGCAGCTCAGTCGCGCGGTCCACGCGCTCCCCGAGCGGCGGCGGCTCGTCGTAATCCTTCGCTGGCAGCACCAGCTCACGAACGCCGAGATCGCCCGCGTGCTTGGGATCTCGGAGAAGGGCGTCGAGACGCAGTTCGGCCGTGCCCTCGCGGGCCTCCGGAAGCGGTTCGCGCGGTCCAGCTTGTAGCAGAGGTGTAGGGGTAGACCGCGTTCGCCCGTCGTTGGTGTAGCATGGACGAACGCGAGATCGACTGGGAGCGGCTGGACCGCTATGTCCGTGGGGACGGCACGCCGGAGGAGTGTGCCGCGCTCCAGCGGTGGGTCGACGCCAATCCGGAGCTTGGCCCGCTCGCCGAGAGCATGCGTCGGGTCGGCAGCCGCCCGGGCGAGCCGGCGGACGCGTGGAACGTTCGCGCCGCCTGGCAACTCGTCGAGCGAGAGATGCGTCGAGCGGGCCGGCCCTCGCTCCGGATCGTACGTGAGGCACCCGGCGCACCGGCGCCGCGGTTTCGTGGGATCGGTCTTCGGCGCGCGCCTGCATCGGCCTGGAACTGGCTCGTACCTGCCGTCGCGCTCTGCGTCGCCACCGCGCTGTTCTTTGCCACGCCGACCCTGCGGCGCAACCCCAACGGCCTCGGCGTGGAGGATGTCGCATCCCAGCCAATGCGCGAGATTACGACGCGCCGCGGCCAACGGGCAACGCTCGACCTGGCCGACGGAACACGCGTCGTGCTCGGCGCGGAGAGTCGCCTCCGCCTCCCGGCTGACTTCGGGGCCGCAGGCCGACGGGCCGCACGGGAGGTCTACCTCGACGGCGAGGGACTCTTCGAGGTGGTGCACGACAGCACGCGACCATTCCGCGTCCACACGCGACTGGGGACGGCCGAAGACCTGGGGACCAGGTTTGCCGTGACGACCTACCCCGAGATGCGCGAGCTTCGTGTAGCCGTCGCGTCCGGTCAGGTCTCGATCCTGCGCGCCGCGCCGTCGCCGGCAGCCGGGAACACCCCGGCCAATCAGCACGCTCGCGCCAGGCGCGCGTTGGTGACGCTCGGACGAGGCGACGTTGCCCGCCTCGACTCGGACGGCGTCGTCACGTTGACCCGTGACGTGGACGTCGCACCCTTCTTCGCCGCGGCCGACGGCGAGCTGCTAATCGACAAGACGCTTTTCCGCGACGCGGTCCTGCGCCTGGAGCGATGGTACGATATCACCATCCAGCTTCGGGACAGCACCCTGCTCGCGCGGACGATCACGGCCCGGTTCCACAATGAGTCGGCGGAGCAAGCCATCGCCCTCATCGCACTCTCGCTCGAGGCGCGCGCGCGTTGGGACGGCCGGACGGTCGTCCTGTCGCGCGCCGCGCAACGTACCCGCACTCCATGAGCCGCACTCACTCTTGCGGCCCCTTTCCGTCATGTCAGCCGTCCACCTTTATCGTTCGCCGGGAGCACCCCATGAGTACTGTCCGATTCGCGATTGCGGTCACATCTCTGCTCTGCCTCTTCGGGCCACCCGGGAACGCACAGCCGGTCCAGGTCGCGGTAGCCGAGACCACGCGCGGCCCGCGCTTCCTTCTCGAGTCGGGGCGGACGACGGTACCGGTCGACATCAGCCGGACGCCGGCGCTGCGGCGGCGCGTGTCGCTGGCCGACCCCGGCATGTCGTTCGGTCAGGTGATCGACGCGATCTCGCGGCAGGCCGGGATCACCATTGTATTCAGCGACGACGTGGTGCCAGCCGGCACACGGCTTCGTGTGCGCCTCGACAGCATCACGGTGGCGGCGGCGCTCACCGAGCTGCTGATCGACACCAGCCTCGACGTCGTGTTCCGGCGCGACGGGAGCGCGGCGATTGTTCCGCGGCCACCGGCGCCGCCGCCGCTGCTGCTCGGCACCCTCGCCGGCACGGTGACGGCGCGCGTTGACGGCGCCGGGATCGCCGGCGCGGGGATCGCCGCGGCTATCATCACGATCGCGAGGACATCGTTGCGGGCGCAGTCCAACGAACAGGGGCGCTACACTATTGGGGCAATCCCACCCGGGACCCACCAGGTGCAGGTTCGCCGCCTCGGATATACCCCGGTTGACACGCAGGTCACCGTCCGCGATGACGAAACGACGACGCTCAACGTGCAACTCGAGCGCAGCGCGGTCCAGCTCGAGCAGACTGTCGTCCTGGGGTACAGCTCTCAGTCGCAGCGCGAGCTCGTCAGCTCCGTCACGCAGGTCAACGAGGCGCAGTTGCGCGACGTCACGAAAAACGACGTCGGCGCGATGCTGCAGGGGAAGGCGGCGGGCGTCTTCGTCACTGGTGGCACCGGCGATCCCAACGCGACCCCGGAAGTCCGAATCCGGGGCACCGGCTCCATTACCGCCGACGCCGGGCCGCTGACCGTGATCGACGGCGTCATCGGCGGCCGGGCCGACCCCGCCGACGTGGCGACGGTGACGGTGCTCAAGGACGCGGCGGCCACGGCACTCTACGGCTCCCGCGCGGCAAACGGCGTCATCGTGATCACGACCAAGGTTGGCACGCCCGGGAAGACGCGATCGCGCCTCAACGTCGCCTCGGGCACCACCAGAATCGCGAACGGCAACTTTGAGTTGCTGAACGCGCGCGAGCTCTACGATTTCCTGAAGGGAATCGGCGTCACGGCGTACGGCGGCGGCACACTTACCGAAACCCTCCTGCAAAACGACACTGATTGGCTGGGGCTCGCATTCCGGCCGGCAGACGTGCGGCAGATCGACGGGTCGGTCACCGGCGGCGACGCGCGCGCCACTTACTACCTGTCTGGCAACTACTTCGGGGAGCAGGGGGCGATCGCCGAGACGGGCTTCCGCCGGTATGGCGGCCGCCTCAATGCGGATTTCAAGGTTACCGAGCGCCTGACCGTCACTGCGCGCCTGGCCGCGCAGGTCAGCAACGACCGGAACGACGCCGCGGGCTCCACGTCCGCCTACGTCATGCTGCCATTCGACGTCCCGTTCAACGCCGACGGGACGGTGCGTCGCGGGAACGAGGCGAACTGGTTGGGACGGGACAAAACTAACTTCCTCTTCCCTCGGCAGTACAACACGAACACCGCGGCGAGCCGGACACTTACCGGCGACGTGAAAATCAGCCAGCAGTTCACTCCCTGGCTCACGTTCAGCAGCACCAACCGGTACGAGTCCGCCGACGCGGACGGCCGGGTCTACAACGACCAGCGGACGATTAGCGGGAGCACACTCAACGGCACCCTCGTCAACAGCTTCAGCAACAGCCGAACGTTACTGACGTCCAATCTCCTCCACCTGGACCGGGGCCTCGGCGAGAATCACCGCCTCCGCGGCATCGCCGGCGCCGAGTACCAGGGAACGGACAACAAGAGCTTCAATGCAACGGGCGCCTCGATCTTCCCGGGGCTCGGCATTCTGGACGTCGCCGCGACGGCGAACAACATCGGCGGCACCACGTCGGAGCGCGCGTTCGTCTCAGCGCTCTCCCAGGCAGATTACGGTTTCCGGGACACATACTTCGCCAGCGTGTCGTTCCGCCGGGACGGTTCATCGGTGTTCGGGCGCGACCAGCGTTATGGGAATTTCTACTCGATTGGCGGCGCGTGGCTCGTCAGCAACGCGGGGTTCGTCCAGCGCTTCGGACCGGTGGACGAGCTGAAGCTGCGAGCGAGCTATGGGACCGCTGGCAACGCGGACATCGGCTCGTATCAGTCGCGGGGGCTCTACAGTTTCACGACGACGTACTCGGGACTCGCGGCGGCGGTCCCCAGCCGGCGCGCGAACCCGAATCTGACGTGGGAGGTCGCCCGGGTGAAGAACGTCGGCATGGACCTCCGGCTCTTCCAGCGGTTCAATCTGACCGTCGATGCGTATCGCCGGGTGAACGACGATTTGCTTCTCAACGTTACTCTACCCGGCACGAGCGGAATCACCTCGGACCTGCGCAACATCGGGTCCGTGGAGAACAAAGGCATCGAGCTCGCATTTTCCTCCACTCTCGGGCGCGTGACCGGCCTGACGTGGACGAGCGATTTCAACATCGGGTTCAACCGCAACCGCGTGCTCGCGCTCAATGAGGGCCAGCCGATCCCGAGCGGCAACCGGCGCATCGAGGTCGGGCAGCCCTTCGATACCTGGTACCTGCGCAAGTGGATGGGAGTCGACCCGGCCAACGGTGATCCGCTCTGGGAACAGCTCACCCTCGACGCGGACGGCAAAGTCACCGCCCGCACCACCACAAACGTCTACAACGACGCGACGCTGCAACGCGTGGGGACGTCGAGCCCAAAATACTCAGGCGGATGGCAAAACGCCCTGCGGTTCAAGGACCTCAGTCTGTCCGCGTCGCTGAACTACGTCTCCGGGAACCTGATCTATCACTCAGGCCGCGAGACATTCGATTCGGATGGCACCTACATCGACTACGACTACATGAGATTGCCGGCCGGGTCGAGCCGCTGGACAAAGCCCGGTGACCAGGCGACGCACCCCAAGGCGGTCATAGGCGGGAACCGGAACGCGAACCGGCCGTCGTCGCGCTATCTCGAGGACGGCAGCTTCGCGCGGCTCACCAACGTCACGCTCGCGTACACCCTGCCGCAAGCGCTCCGCCAGCGGATCGGCACGTCGACCGCCCGGATCTACGCGACCGGCGACAACCTCTTCACGCGGACCGACTTCTCGGGGATCGAGCCGCAGGTCGGTCTCAGCGGCACGGCTGGCCCCCCGTTCCCTCTCCCCAGAAAGTTCCTGCTCGGTCTCGACCTCGGGTTCTGAGTTCGCATCGCCTCGTCCTATTGCATACCATCAACATTCCTGGTGACTGAATCATGAGAACATCTCGAGCCTATATCGGACTTGCGAGTTTCGCGGCGGTGCTCACGGTCGCCGGCTGCGACCGGCTCCTCTCGACCGAGCCCCCGAACGGCATGTCCCCCGAAGTGGCGCTGGCCACTCTGGAGGGGCTGCAGGCCGCCACGCTGGGGAACTACCGCCAATTGCTCGGCGACCCCGTCGAGCAACATTCCGTCAACGAGTTCGGCAGCGACGAGGTCATGGCATGTTGCACGACGACCAGCCCGTACTTCAACCTCTACACCTACATCCATACCACGAACGGGACCTGGGTGCGGAGGGTCTGGCGGCGGGCGTACTTGGCCATCTACGGTGCCAACCAGGTCATCGCGGTCGTGACGGAGGGGGCTTCCCCGGTGCGGGATCAGCTCCTCGGCGAGAACTACTTCCAGCGCGCCTACTTCCACTTCTACCTCGTCCGGCTCTTCGGCCGGCCGTACCCGCAGGGGCGTGACAATCTTGGGGTCCCTATCCGCCGCGATGACACCGACCCCGACGTGCAACCCGAGCGGGCCACCGTTGGCGAGGTCTACGACCTCATCGTCGCCGACCTGCTGAAGGCGGCGCAGCTCATGACCGTGTCCAAGACGAACCCCTTCGCCTCGAAGGAAGTCGCCTATGCGCTGCTGTCGCGCGTGTACCTGTACCAGGAGAACAACGCAAAGGCTATCGAGTACGCGAACCTCGTGATCGCGTCCAACCGATATCAGATGACGCCGCGGGCGACGTTCATGACGTGGCCGAAGCGACCGCCCGAGCAGAATCCGGAGATCATCTGGGCGGCCAGGTATACGATCGCGGACAATCCGGTTGGGGGGAACCCGGGCCACCTCTACTACAAAGACGCTGCCGGGGTTGGGTTCGGAGAGGTGTATGCCTCGCTCAAGTACTGGAACCTGATCAACCAGCACCCGAACGACGGGCGGCTGGCGTTCATCGAGCCGCAACGCAATGCCAGCGGGAGCATCATCCCGCGGAACGGCGTTCCGCAGCTCTTCGTCAACAAGATGATCGGGCAGGACGGCATCACGACGCTTAGCTCGCCGGTGCTCCTGCGGCTGGCGGAGATGTACCTGAACCGGGCGGAGGCGAACGCGAAGCTCGGCAACGCCGCCGCGGCGATTGCCGACGTCAACATCGTACGCCAGCGTGCGGGGCTGGCCGACACGGCGCTCTACACGGCGACGGACCTGAAGGGACGCGCCAGCGTGCTGGACGTGGTCCTCGAGGAGCGGTTCCTCGAGCTCGCGTGGGAGGGGCACCGGGTGTACGATCTCTTCAGGAACGGTCGGGCGCTGTTCCGCGACTACCCAGGAGTTCACCGGATAGCGACCGCTCCGGGGATCAACCTGGCCGCGGGCACGCAAACCATCCCGGCCAATCATCCGCGAGTCGTGCACTTCATCCCGGAAGCGGAGATCCAGATCAGCCCCAAGCTGAAACAGAATCAGTAGCCATCGATGAGAGCGCGTCACGCAGGACACATCGGCCTGGCGCTCGTCGCGACCGCACTGGTCGGAGCGTGTGCGACTCCACGTGGTGGCCGGGACGGCGAACGTCCGGCAACGGACACGTTGGTCGCCACCGGCTACGGGACTGGCCGCGACCGCGGCCGGACCTCGGCCGTCAGCCGAATCACATCCGTGGACATCGAGCGCGCAGGCGGGACGAACCTCGTGGCGCTGATCGAGTCGCGCCTGAGCGGGGTCCGAGTCATCCCTGTTGGTGGCGACTTCGTGGTGCGCATCCGCGGCGCGTCGTCGTTCCAGAGTAACGTTAACGCGCTCGTGCTGATCGACGGAATCGAGGGCAAGCTCGGCTCGGTGCACGTGCGCGATATCGCCTCGATCGAGGTGCTAAAGGACGCGGCGGTTACTATCTATGGGGCGCGCGGCGCCAACGGCGTCCTGCTGATCACGACAAAGAAGCGGTAACCCAAATCCAGTTGAAGGAGCATGAGGATGACACTCCATCCTGATCGCAGAGATTTCCTGAAGACCGCAGTCCTTGCCGGGGCAGGCGTCGGTCTGGAGGCGTGCCGGTTCGGCGCCGGGCCCGGCGCGGCCGCTGGCCCGCAACGCAACGCAGGGCCGGGCCCGGAACTCTTCGCCGCGCCGCCGCTGGGACGGGTAAGGGTCGGCTTTGTCGGCGTTGGCCACCAGGGCTCCACTCACGTGCAGAACTTCCTGCGGATCGACAACGTCGATGTTGTCGCGATCTGCGACGTGACCGCCGCGAACCTGGCGCGCTCGCTGAAGACGGTTACTGACGCGGGCCGCCAGCAGCCAAAAGGATACGGCGATCGCGGGCTGCGCGATTTCGAGCGGATGATCGGCGAGGAAAACCTCGACCTCGTCTTCACGGCTACGCCGTGGGAGTGGCACGCGCCGGTGATGCTGGCGGCCATGCGTGCGGGGAAGCACGCGGCGACCGAGGTCCCTCTGGGGGTCAATCTCGACGAGGTCTGGGAGCTTGTCGAGACGGCCGAGCAGACGCGGCGGCACTGCGTGATGATGGAGAACTGCTGCTACGATCGTCCCGAGATGATGATTTTCAACATGATGCGGCAGGGACTCTTCGGCGAACTGCTGCACGCGGAGTGCGGCTATCTTCACGACCTTCGACGACTCAAACTCTCCGACTTCTACTACGATCGCTGGCGCGTGAAGCATTCGATCGCGCGGAACGGGGACCTCTACCCCACGCACGGGATCGGGCCGGTGGCGCAGTGGATGGACGTCAACCGTGGGAACCAGTTCGACTACCTGGTTTCCATGGCGAGCAAGTCGCGGGGGCTCAACGTCTGGGCGGCCGAGCACATCGGGGCGAACAGTCCGGAGGCGAAGCAGACCTACGCGCTGGGTGACGTGGTGACGACGCTCATCCGCACCAAAAACGGACAGACGATCCAGATCACGCACGACACGGACTCGCCACGGCCGTACAGCCGGAACATCCTGTTGCAGGGGACAAAGGGGCTGGTGCGGAAATACCCGGAGGCGAAGATCTACGTCGAGGGGCGGAGTCCGCACGACCGATGGGAGGAGCTGCAGGCTTACCGGCAGCAGTACGACCACCCTCTATGGAAGGGCCTCGACGAGCGTGCCGCAGGCGCCGGGCACGGTGGGATGGATTACATCGAGGATTTTCGGCTCGTGCAGTGCCTGAGGCAGGGCGCGCCGATGGACATGGACATCTACGACGGAGCGGCGTGGACGGCGGTGATCATGTTGAGCGAACAGTCGATCGCAGAGCGGAGCCGCTCCGTGGACTTCCCCGACTTCACCCGCGGCTCGTGGAGGACTCGACCGCCGCTCGGCATCATCGACGTCACCGGCCGCGCGGTCGCGCGCTGATCAGCTTAGTGGCCCCTTGCGACGCTCCAGAAAGCGATGCAGCGTAGGAAGTCGCCTGACCGTGAAGGTGCTCATGTCCCGCCTCTTTGCCGTAGCCCTGATCCTTGTCTTCTCCTATGCAGCATCTGCGCAGGAGCACGTTCATCCGCCGAGCAGCGGTGCGGAGAAACTTGGATCAGTTCATTTCGCGACCTCGTGCAGTCCCGCTGTCCAGCCACATTTCGATCGCGCCGTGGCACTGCTCCATTCGTTTGAGTTTGGCGCCGCTATCAAAGGCTTCAACGAAGTCCTCGCTGTCGACTCGACATGCGCTATGGCCCACTGGGGAATTGCGCTCAGCCGGTGGACCAACCCGATGGCCGCGGGCAACCGTGCGCCGGAGCTTCTGCAGCAGGGACGACTCGCCGCCGCCGCGGCGAAGCGTTTGTCGGCGCGGGCGACCGAGCGCGAGCGCGGATATATCAGCGCGGTAGCCCGGCTCTACAATGATTTCGAGCGCGTCGACCAGCGCTCGCGTTTCGTCGCGTACGAGCGCGCAATGGGCGAAATGGCCGAGCGAGACCCGGCCGACACTGAAGCGCGGATTTTCTACGCGATATCCCTTGCCGCTTCGGCACCCCCGACCGACAAGACGTACGCCAATCAGCGAAAGGCAGGGAGCATTCTCGAGCCACTCTGGGAAAGGCAGCCGAATCATCCCGGTCTCGCCCACTACATCATTCACAGCTACGACTTTCCGCCGCTGGCGCCCGAAGCGGCCGCTGCGGCCCGTCGCTACGCGTCGATCGCGCCTTCCGCCGCGCACGCGCTGCACATGCCGTCGCACACGTTCACGCGCATCGGCATGTGGCGCGAGTCAATCGCGACGAATCTCCGTTCGGTCGAAGTCGCGACAAGGACCGCGTCGATCGCCGAGGCGCTGCATGCGTACGACTATGCTGCGTATGCGTATCTCCAGCTGCGTCGGGATTCGGCGGCGCGAAACGTAGTCGACAAGCTGCCGGCGTTGGAGGCTCGCTTTGACGTCAACGCAATCACCGGTGCCGCCCCTGGATCGGCAGGTGTGTTCGCGCTGGCGGCGATTCCCGCGCGATACGCGCTCGAACGGCGATCATGGGGAGAGGCCGCGGCCCTGGAGCCCAGGACCACGGGATTCTCGTGGGCCGAAGCAATGACGCATTTCGCGCGCGCACTCGGCGCGTCGCACACGGGAGATCTGACGAAGGCACGCATCTCGATCGATTCGCTCGCTGCCATTCGCCACCGCCTCGCAACGAAGGGTGAGGCATACTGGAGCGAGCAGGTCGCGATTCAGCGTCTCGGCGCGGAGGCCTGGCTCGAGCTTGCCGCGGGACGACGCGACTCTGCCCTCGCCCGCATGCGCGAAGCCGCGACGAGAGAGGAGGCTACCGAAAAGAACGCCGTCACGCCGGGTCCGCTTGCGCCCGCTCGCGAGCTCCTGGGTGACATGCTGATGGAGCTCCGCAGGCCGGGAGAAGCGCTATCGGAATATCGACTGACGCTCGTCAAGGAACCCAATCGCTATCGCTCGCTCGCCGGGGCTGTGCGTGCTGCAGGAGCAAGCGGAGATCGCGTCGCGGAGGCGGATTTCCGCGCGCAACTCAAGGCGCTCACCGAGGGAAAACCCTGAAGCGATCGATGCACCAATCACGTCCTGGCCTTCTCCCTTCGTAACTCAGCAATACGCGCCTTGACGAGGCGCTTCACCAAGGCCGATGGCAGCGGACTGGTGAGTGGAAATCGAATCGTTCCCTTCGATGTCTCTTACCCCTTCAGCTCAGCGGCGTGGGCGCGCCTGATCGCCGCAGTCATCGGGTACAGACTGCTGTGGTGTTTCCAGGAGGCGTACCATACAAGGGGTTGTCCATCGAGCTTGAACGCAGGAATCCCATAGCTGAACCCCTCGATGGCTGCGGGGGCTGCGGCGCGGATGGCGTCGCGGAGCTTCTTTAGTTCCCTTCGAGCATCGGGCGGCAATGCCGCGAAGTATGCTCGTACCTGCAGCGCGGCCCGCCTGGGTTCGTAAGGACTTCCACTCGAGACGAGCTTACGCACGATGAAGCCGGAAAAAAGGAGCGACTGACGTGATGGAATCCCATCCCGCTGTTACAACTTTACCAGCTCCACGCGCCGGTTGTTCTGCCGGCCCTCCGGAGTGTCGTTTTTCCCAGCGGGCTTCGTGTCACCCAACCCCTGCGATTCGAGCCGCCCAGCGCTGATCTTGTAATCCCGAATCAGCATGTCCTTCACCACCAGCGCGCGTTTTGTGCTCAGCTTGAGATTCGCGTCGGGTGCGCCGACGTTGTCTGTGTGCCCCTCAATCCGGATACGCAGCTCGGGGTGCTGCTCGAGCATCGCAGCTATCTGCTTCAGGGTCGGCGTGGATTCGGGCCGCACGCGCTCGCTGCCGGTATCGAACAGGATTCCCTGCGTGGCGACGCGACCCTTTGAGGCCAGCTCCTCGTAAAGCAGCTTCCGGCTTTCCGCGACGCGGATCCGCCCTATGTACGCGGGATTCTCGTCGCTGCGCGCGTCGATGATCAGATGCAGAACCCTGGACCTCGTGAAATTGGCGTTGGGGACGTTCGCCAGTCGCCGCTCGTCGAGATACACCTTGACGTACTTGCCGTCGCCGATCACCCGGAGCTGCGCGGGCTTGCCGCTATACCGGACGCGGTTGGCATCATTGTTGGAGACCTTGACCTCCCCACCGCCTCCACCCAGCAACGAAACGCCGTCACTGCCCCAACTCACGAGCGACGTTGCGCGGTCGTCGACTCTCCCCACATTGCCCCGGAGATGAAAGGCCGTTCCGGCCAGTGACGGACGGTTGATCACGTCGATCTCGATAGTGAATTTCTCGGGGAGGACCTCGGGGAGGGGTATCGAGAGCAGGCTCTGGCTCGTCGCACGCAGCAGCCGCCGGCCGCCCAGCTCGGCAACTTCCATGTTGCCTTCGATGAACTCGAGCCGCGCCGGAAAGTTGCCGACCTGGTCGTCGGTGAAGTCGGAGTAGAAGATCACCCTGTCGCCGGGGACGAAATCGTAATTGACCCAGAGGGCAGGTGAGGCCGCCGCCGCAGCTCCGCCGGCAGTCTTTCCCGTGTTCGCGGCAGGCGTGCCGCCCCCATCGGACATCATTCGTGCGGCAGCGGCCATCGCTGCAGCCTGGGCTGCCGCATTGTTCGCCCCGCCCGCAGCACCCATCGCCTGCAGCATAGCGGCTTGTGCTGCCGCATTGTTCGCCCCGCCCGCAGCACCCATCGCCTGCAGCATGGCGGCTTGTGCTGCCGCATTGTTCGCCCCGCCCGCAGCACCCATCGCCTGCAGCATAGCGGCCTGGGCTGCCGCCATCCCGTTTGCGCCACCCATGGCCTTGAGCGCCGCCGCCTGGGCTGCCGCGTTGGTCACCCCGCCGCCGTAACCCATCGCCTTGAGCGCAGCCGCCTGGGCCGCCGCCGCGCCTCCCCTGCTTCCCATCGCCTTGAGTGCAGCCGCCTGAGCTGCGGCGCTGGCCAACCCGCTCGCGCCACCTACCGCCCCAAGCGCACCGGCTGCCGCTGCTCCAGACACCCCACCCTTGCCAATCGCCTTGGCCGCGGCCCCCGCCGCCAGTCCCTGCCCCATATTGGCAGCGCCGGCTGTCACCGCGTCCTTGGCGCCACCCGACATCAGGGTGCCCATGAGCCCGCTGGTTGCACACGGTCCCTGCCCCGTCGCCGCCGAAACGACCGCGGCGCCCGGCACCACGGTGCACGCAACGCCCGTCGCCGCCCCCTTGGCCGCGTCCTGAACGGCCTTGTTGCCCGCCACCTTCTTGGCCTTGTCGACGAGGCCGCCGAACCTGCCTTTCTTTTTCGGCGCCGCGGAATCGGTGGCGGCTGAATCGGTCGGAGTTTGTGCGGAAAGGTCTGCGGCTGTCGCGGCGATGAGAAGCGTCGCGATCAGGGTGAGGTGAGCGCGTGCCATGGGTGGCCCCGGGGGATGTGAGGAGTTCTTTCCTGCTATGGATGTAGCTTTGTTGGTCCCTCTGCGCAAGCAAATTTCATCGCACCGAAGGATTTCACATCCGCCAACTTAGGAGCTGGACGCCTGGCCGACGGAACCGGCTCCATCTCCCCCGTTAGCAGAGCAGCCGATTCCGCTAGTACTTCGCGATCTCCCGGTACGCCGCCTTGAAATCCTCGACCTGCGGCAGAATTGCATCCTCGAGTTGAGGCGCGTATCCAACGAAGGTATCGGTCGACGCCACCCGCTTCACCGGCGCATCGAGCCAGGCGAAGCAGCCGTCGGCGATCTCCGCCGCTATCTCAGCGCCGTAGCCCCACGAGATCGAGTCCTCATAGGCGACGATTGCCCGCGAAGTCTTCTTCACCGAGTCGAACACCGCCTCCCTGTCCCACGGCGAAAGCGTACGCAGATCGATCACCTCGACGGAGATGCCTTCTTCCTGCACAGCGTTCGCCGCGCTGAGCGCGCGCTGTAGAGTCGCGCCGTACGTTACCAGCGTGACGTCCGTTCCCCCGCGAACGATTTTCGCCTTGCCAAACGGAATCATGAAATTCGGACCGGGGTTCGGGCTCTTGTTGTACGTCTGCCGGTAGAGGTGCTTGTGCTCGAGGAATATCACGGGATCATCGCATCGAATGGCGGTGCGGAGCAATCCGTTGGCGTCGAGCGCGGTCGCCGGACAGACAACTCGAAGCCCGGGACAATGGGTGAACAGCGACGCGC
>JACDCM010000267.1 GCA_013817545.1 Gemmatimonadaceae bacterium
CAGAAGAGCTGGATTCACGACGGAATAATCGCCCTCCTCAAGGACCACAACGTCGCTATCGCACTCACGGATGCACGCTGGATCTCCAGGCGCACAATGCTGGCTCTCGCGGAGCGTCCTACGGCGAGCTTCGCGTACATGAGGTGGATGGGACCGAATCGTGACGTCGTGGACTACTCGCGCATTCAGCACGATCGCACCCGCGAGCTCGAAACCTGGGCGGAAGCGATTCGTGCGATTCCGGTGCGCGAGGTGTACGGCTACGTCAACAATCATTTCGCGGGGCACAGTCCGGAATCCGCCCGGCAGCTTCAGAGTCTCATCGGGCAGCAGCCCGTGTATCCGCAGGATCTGGAAGAGCAGATGTCGCTCTTTTGATGCTGGTTGCCCGTACGCTGAAGCAACGCAATCGTCGAGGCGCCGCTACGCCGCAGTTTCTGCGTCGGGCTGCACTGGATCCAGCAGACAACATCGGTGGAGCGAGCTTCGATGTCTTTAGCGCCCTGTCGCCGGCATGTAGGATATGAGTCGGCTGTCCCTTGTCCCTTAGCTCTTGTCCGAAGACCGGCATGCCGGATCGTGGACAGATAGTCACTATTCATTTCCGATCCATTGCTTCCATATATCCCGATCCACAGCTCAGCATATTTTAGATCATGACTATCTCTGCTCCTCCCGTCGCACCGCCAGCCTCTGCCAAAGCCGGCTCCTCGAATCCAGTGCGAAAGCTGTGGGACCGACTCAGCCCGCTGCCCGCGGGAAAGCTGCTCTTCTCGCTGGCCGTGGGCCGCATTGCGCCCTATACCGGCAGCATAGGTGCTCGAGTTACCGAACTCCGACCCGGTTACGCAAAGGTTCAGCTTCGTGATCGCCGCCGAGTGCGCAACCATCTCAATTCGATCCACGCAATAGCGCTCGCAAATCTCGGCGAGGTCTCCTCAGGAATCGCGATCATGTACGCGCTCCCCGACGAGGCACGCGGCATACTTACCGGCCTGTCGGTCGATTACGTGAAGAAGGCGCGCGGGACGCTCACAGCGGAATGCGCGTGCGGCCTTCCCGATTGGAGTCGGCGCGCCGAGCACGAGCTGGAGTCGATAATCCGGGACGAGTCAGGCGATGTCGTTGCTCGCGTGCGGCCGCGCTGGCTCATAGGGCCTCGCTCGGTTTCCTGAGCTGCATGCCTCACCTCGTTGCGCTGGCGCCGCGAGGCAAGCCGGAATCCGACGGTTTTCCCTTCAACGTTCCAGCGATCGCCACACTGCCACGAATGGACCTGGCGTCCCCTGTCACCTTCTTCGTGGGCGAGAATGGATCCGGAAAGTCAACTCTACTGGAAGCCATCGCCGTGGCCGCGAATCTACCGACGGTTGGAAGCGATGCCGTCTCCAGCGACGCGACGCTTGTCAATCAGAGGAAGCTCGCGAAGCATCTCAAGCTTTCCTGGCATGCGCGAACGCCTCGCGGATTCTTTCTGCGCGCCGAAGACTTCTTCGGCTTCGCTAAGCGGCTGTCGGAGATGCGGAGCGAATTCCAGCAGCGTCTGACGGAGATTGACGAGGAGTACCACGATCGCTCCGCGTACGCAAAGGGGCTGGCGCAGATGCCCGCGCGAACGTCGCTTGCGGAGATGGAGCGGCGGTATGGAGTTGACCTCGACGCCAACTCGCACGGCCAGAGCTTCCTCAAGCTCTTCCAGAGCCGCCTTGTGCCTGGCGGACTGTATTTGCTCGACGAGCCGGAAGCGCCACTGTCTCCCCAGAGTCAGCTTGCAATGCTCACGATGATTGCAGAACTGGTGGAGAAGAACGCGCAGTTCATCATCGCGACGCACTCGCCTATCCTGCTCGCGTATCCGGGCGCGGCGATCTACAGTTTTGACCAGACTCCGATTGGTGCGGTCGGATACTCCGACTTGGAGCACGTCAATCTGACACGGGAGTTCCTCAATGCACCCGACAGATATCTCCGTCATCTGGTAGGAAAACAGCGCGAAGATGAATAGGTCGTCCCCCCGGCTTACTCGCCGCAACATCCTCGCCGCCATTTTTGCCGTCGTGGTCGCCGCCGTTTGTATCCGACTCGGCTTTTGGCAGCTCGAGCGTCTGAGCGAGCGGCGCGCCAGCAATGACATGATACGGCAACGATTCGCCGAAACTCCCGTGATGGCGGGATCGCTCGCGGGAGCTTCCAACTCGTTTCGTTTCCGGCGAGTGCGCATAGATGGCAGATGGGACTTCGGTCGCGAAATTGTCCTATCGGTCAAGACACGTGACGGGTCACCTGGCGTTCACATCGTTACGCCGCTTCGTCCCGACGGAGGTGGCCCCGCGGTACTCGTCAATCGAGGTTGGGTGTACTCGCCTGACGCGATGACCGTCGACCAGGCACGCTGGCATGAGCCGGCCGAAGCTTCAGTGATCGGCTATGTGGAGGATCTCGCTTCGACTTCTGATGGAGCTTCGGCGACCCGCGATACGGCGAGCCGGACTTGGCGGCTTTTGTACGCGGATCGGGTTGCGAACGCATTTCCCGAAGGCGTCGCACCATACTACGTCGTCGCGTTGCCGGAGGCGACACAACGAGCCAATGCCCCAGTACGGTTACCAGCGCCCGTTCTCAGCGACGGATCCCACCGCGGCTACGCGGTGCAATGGTTCTCGTTCGCGGTCATCGCTGTCGTTGGGGTCGCACTGCTCATTCGGACCGACACGCGAGCCACGGCGGGTCTTAAGGAGGTCGTCCCGGATGTGGTGCCGTGAAAGAAACGAGGTAATGCGGTCTGGAGCGAAAAGCGAGACTGCCTTGTGGCGAATCCTGGCCGTCACCCTGATGCCATGCCAACGAGGACGGCGGAGGTCGCAGCATGTCCTGCGGACGCGATCCACATGAGACTAGCCACCACTTTATTTCGGTACGAGCCTTCCTTGGCCACGCGGGAGCGGAATCGGATTTCGCGATGGCGGGAATCGCACTACCAACGGTGACGTCGCGTGGCCTGCGGCAGTCTTGAGACAGTAATCGTTACCGATGGTATACTTTTCATTATACGCGGCTCGTACTCTCGCGCGCGCTTAGACTGTCGAGCGGGCCTCGGTCCGTGAGTTTATCCCCAATTCCAGATCGCCATGTCCGATTCCAGCCACGCCCTCGCCACCGAAAAGGAAGCACGCGACGTCGCCGAAGCGGCTCGCGAAAGCGAATGGGCGGAGCCGAGCTTTGTACGCGAGCTCTTTCTCGGCCGCTTCCGATTCGATCTCATTCACCCGCATCCGGAGTACGATCCCGCGGAGGCAGCGCGCGCAAAACCGTTCATGGACAAGCTGCGCGAGTTTCTTGGGCGCGTGGATCCTGAGGAAATCGATCGCACCGGCGAGATACCCGAGACGGTTGTACAGGAGCTGCGCGACATGGGGGCGTTCGGCATCAAGATACCCCGGGAGTATGGAGGGCTCGGTCTTTCGCAGACGAGCTACATCCGCGCGATGGCGCTGGTGACGTCCAGGGATGGCTCGCTCACGGCACTCCTGTCCGCGTCGCAATCGATCGGCGTTCCGCAGCCGCTCAAGATCTTCGGGACGGACGAGCAGAAGAAGCGCTTTTTCCCGCGGCTGGCGAAGGGCGCGATTTCGGCGTTCGCGCTCACGGAACTGGACGCGGGCTCTGATCCGGCCAACATGCGCACCATGGCGATTCCGACGGAGGATGGAAAGCATTTCATCCTCAACGGCGAGAAACTCTGGTGCACCAACGGGACGCGTGCCGAGCTGATGGTAGTCATGGCGCGCACACCGGACACTGTGGTCGATGGAAAGACGAAGAAGCGGATAACCGCCTTCATCGTCGAGGCCAACGCTCCCGGTGTCGAAGTTGTGCACCGGCTGCGCTTCATGGGTCTCAAGGCCATCGAGAACGGCGTCATCCGCTTCACGAATGTGAAGGTGCCGGCGAACAACATTCTCTGGGGGGAAGGGAAGGGTCTCAAGCTCGCGCTCATCACGCTCAATACGGGACGGCTGACGCTTCCAGCGAGCGCGGCGGGCGGGGCAAAGGTGATGCTGCAGATCGCGCGGAAGTGGAGCACTGAGCGCGTGCAGTGGGGCCAACAGATCGGGAAACATGAAGCCATAGCGCAGAAGATCGCGAAAATGGCCGCCAACACTTTCGCGATGGAGTCGATCGCCGAGCTCGCTAGCGCACTCGCCGACAAGGGCGGCTTTGACATTCGCCTCGAAGCGGCAATCGCGAAGATGTGGAATACTGAAGTCGGGTGGAAAATCGTGGATGAGACGCTGCAGATCCGGGGCGGCCGCGGTTACGAGACGGCGGAGTCTCTCGAGCGGCGCGGGGAGCAGCCGATTCCCGTGGAGCGCGCGATGCGGGATTTCCGCATCAATCTGATCTTCGAGGGCTCATCGGAAATCATGCGACTCTTTATCGCCCGCGAAGCGGTGGACCATCATTTCAAGACAGCGTTCGATGTCGTGAATCCTGAAGCGAGCAAGAAGGAAAAGCTCGCAGCGCTGGTGCGCTCCGCAAAGTTTTACCCGTTGTGGTACACATCCCGCTGGGTCGGCACTGGCCAGCTCAAATCGTATTCGGAGTTCGGCAGGCTTGCATCCCACCTGAGCTATATCGAGCGCGCTACGCGAAAGCTCGGCCGCGCGATCTTTCACTCGATGGTGAGACTCGGTCCCAAGCTCGAGCGCAGGCAGATGGTGCTCTTCCGCGCCGTGGATATCGGCGCCGAACTCTTCGCGATGGCTGCGTGCTGCTCACGTGCGCAGCTGCTCGTGCGGAAGGGGGATCCGAACGCGTTGGACTTGGCCGATCTCTTCTGTCGTGAGGCCAGGCTCCGGATCGCCGATCATTTCAGAAACCTGTTTGGCAAGAATGACGCGGTACTATACAAGACCGCGATGAAAGTGCTGAAAGGTGAGTATGCCTGGCTTGAAGAAGGGATAATTCCGCTTCCACCCGGTCCAATGTCGGGAAGTTCAGGAGCCCGGGAGCAGGAGCCAGGAGCGCGCCAGAGCGGTGCCAGGGAGCAGATCCCCGGGGTGAAGAATACCAGGGAGCGGGAGGCTCTCGGGGTCTCGGGGTAAGACCAGGGAGTAGGGTTGGGGAGTGGTCACTCCCCATCCCCCAACCACCCACTCCCATTTCTTCCGGGACGCGGGATCGGGGTTGGGAAAGGCATTCTCCCCATCCCCTAACCCCGACTCCACAATTCGTTACTGCCCCTTTCCCATCTTGTCCATCATGAGGGGCTTGTCGGGATCGGCGGTGCCACCCATTGGCACTGTGAACGTGAGTCGCTCGGTGTAAGGAGCGGGACGGCCGGCTTTCTTGGCCGTGATCTGCTCGCCGTACATCCTGCGGGCGTCATCTGGCGTGCGCTTTCCTTCGATGATCTCGTACGCGAGGTTGAGCGCCAGGAAGTTTGCCGCCTCCATATCGCACCTGGCTGACATCTCCCCGTTTGTGCGGTTGACGACGACGCTGCCGTCGAAAGCTGCAAGGTCATCGAACATCGCTGTAGGAACCCGCATGTCGATGAACTGCTGCATGACGTCCGTGTGTGCGGCGGGGAAGTCATGCTGAACTTCCTTGTCGTAGATGATCGTGCGCTTCCATTGACCGGTCTTGCCCCACATCGCCATGCTCCTCGTCATTTCCATCGGCGAGCCGTACTTCTCCATCATCGCCATGGCCGCCATGCGGGAAGCCTTGGGCCATTCGCTCATCTTCTTTTCCATCTCCATGCGGCTCATTTTCTTGTCCATTCTTTGGGCGCTCGCGGGAAGGGCAGTGACCAAGCCTCCCAAAGCGAGTGCGAGGCCGATGCGCGGAATCAATCGTGAATACTTCATGCGTTCTCCGTTTGAGTGTCTTTAAAAGGAGTATGAATCTGTTAAAAGCGGTTTGTTTTCTAGCGGAAACCAAGGGGTCTGGTAATCTCTTCCGTGTCCGAGCATGCTGCGAAAAGCAGAGCGCCAAGAGCTACGGATATCAAGCGATACGTCATACG